>JAUHYO010000074.1 GCA_030426325.1 Gammaproteobacteria bacterium
GATCTTGAAATTCTCGATTAAGCTGAGATCGGACAACATGGCTTGCACCGATCCGTACGCATCAACACTTTGTATACCCGACACATTCAGCAGCAGTTTTTCCAACGGCGCATTGCCGCCAACGGCGAATTCGGCCGCCAGCAAATCCGCAATTCGCGCGATAACCGCTTCGGGCGGACCGCTCCAGGTACGGGTTTCCGGTCCGAACCGATAGGTCCAGCGATTGAGCTGACTTCCGGTCGATCGAATTCGGCCAATCAGAATCGAGTCCGCATCGTAGCGACGAGACGCATCGACAACCCGATCGTCAAACCCACCCCAAATATCGCTGAACGAAACCCCCTGCAAATCCGTCGTATCGAGCAAAGGAAACGCAACGGGCAAACCGCGCTTTTGCGCGATCTCGAGCAGTCGCTCCCGCAGCAGTCGATTTCGATCGATCGAGCGGCCTTCCTGCTGTGTCCGCTCCGGCTCCCCGGCGGCGATGATTTCGCGATCGCCCTGCCCCCAGTCGACGGCTAGCCAGATCAGCGTCAAGGGACGTTCCCGACCCCAGACCGTTTCGCCGGAATTGCGCAAGACGCGTTCGATTGCCTGACCGTCAAATGTCACCCACAGCGTATCCTCGACATCGGGCCGGAACTGGGTGACATAGTCCTGCGGTCTCGGAAACAGGGCGTCAACGGAATCGGTGTCCTCGCTCAGCTCCGACCCTGAAACCCGCCCAAGAACTTCAATCAACGCCGTTCTGTAAGCCTCTTCGCGCGACCTGTCCGCTATTTTGTCCCACGGAACCTGGGCTGTGTAGAGCGTCGGAACTTCGACGGCGAAAGCCGATAAACCTGGCACAAAAGAAAAAAACAGCGCTACGAGAGCGCAGATAAGCGGTTGTCGCAGCAATTCGACAGGTCGAAAGTTCAGCATTAATTGCAAGGGTTGTTTCCCCGTTGGTCGCCAAGCACTATTATATCGCCCTCACGGAGTATGCCACCCCCTAATGAGCAATAAACCACTTACCTACAAAGACGCGGGTGTCGATATCGACGCCGGCAACGAACTTGTCGAGCGCATCAAGCCGCTGGTAAAGCGAACCCAAAGACCCGAAGTGCTTGCCGGGCTTGGTGGTTTCGGTGGCATGTTCGCGTTGCCGCCGGGCCGATTTCACGAACCGGTACTCGTGTCCGGTACCGATGGCGTGGGCACCAAGCTGATGCTTGCCCAGAGGCTCAACCGGCACGGCAGCATAGGCATTGACCTTGTTGCCATGTGCGTCAACGACGTCCTCGTGCAAGGTGCTGAGCCACTCTTTTTTCTTGACTATTTTGCCTGCGGAAAACTGGACAATGCGGTTGCCGCCGATGTGATTTCGGGCATCGCGGAGGGCTGCCTGCAAGCGGGTGCCGCCTTGATCGGTGGCGAGACCGCCGAGATGCCGGACATGTACGCGGAGGGCGAGTACGATCTCGCCGGGTTCACGGTCGGCGTCGTCGAACGTGAGGCACTGATCGACGGCAGCAGAATCAGTGCCGGCGATGCAATTATCGGCATTGCATCGAGTGGCCCGCATTCCAACGGATATTCGCTGATACGCAAGGTACTCGATCGTGCACCGGATGACCTGATCGACGGCGTGCCAGCGAGCGAACGTCTGCTTCAACCGACCCGAATCTACGTCAAGGCGATTCTTGCGCTAATGCAATCGGTCAACGTCAAAGGACTGGCGCATATCACCGGCGGTGGAATTACGGAAAACGTTCCTCGAATATTGAGCGGTGCGCTGGATGCCGAAATTGACACAGCCAGCTGGTCTCAAGGTCCGGTGTTCGATTGGCTGGCGGCAACCGGCAATATCGATACCGCGGAAATGCGCCGAACCTTTAATTGTGGCGTCGGAATGGTAGTCATGGTCGATGCAAAATCTGCCGCCGAAACGATAAAAATTCTTAACAATCACGGCGAGTCTGCCTGGCAGATCGGCCGAATCGTCGAAGGCGACCCGGCGACGAATCGGACCGTGCACTACGTCTGATGACCCGACGCTGCAAAACGGCGATCCTGATTTCCGGGTCGGGTACCAATCTTCAGGCGTTCATTGACGCTGTCGGACGCGGTGACCTGGCACTGGAACTGAGTGTTGTGTTCAGCAACAACCCAAACGCCTTTGGCCTCGAGCGCGCCGAAAAAGCCGGCATCCCGACTGCCTGCATACAACACAGGGATTATCCGGATCGCGAATCATTTGATGATGCGGTGATCGCTGAGCTTGATCGATTCGAGCCCGATTTACTGGTGCTCGCCGGTTTCATGCGCATTCTGAGCAGCCGATTCGTGAAGCATTACCAAGGACGCATTCTGAATATCCACCCGGCACTGTTACCCCTTTATCCCGGACTCAATACCCACCAGCGCGTGATTGATGCCGGCGACGAATGGCATGGCAGTACCGTGCATTTCGTTACCGAGAAACTCGATGCGGGCCCCCGCATTCTGCAGGGACGGCTCGCCGTACAGCCGGGTGAGTCGGCCGAGGCTCTGGCTCTGCGCGTACAAGCGATCGAACACCAGATATACCCCCGTGCCGCGGCCTGGGTTGGATCGGGAAAAGTGGAGTTTCGGGACGGCGACTGCTGGGTGGATGGCAAGCAGACGGACGAGCCTGTTGTGCAAACCTTTTAGACGTCGACGCCTAGGCCTTCGGCAGCGTCACGCCGGTCTGCCCCTGGTATTTGCCGCCGCGGTCGCGGTAAGAGGTTTCGCAAGCCTCGTCTGACTCAAGAAACAACATTTGCGCGACGCCTTCGTTCGCATAGATTTTCGCCGGCAGGGTCGTTGTATTGGAAAACTCCAGCGTCACATGGCCTTCCCATTCGGGTTCAAGCGGCGTGACATTCACGATAATGCCGCAACGCGCATAGGTCGATTTGCCCAGGCAAATCGTCAAAACCGTGCGCGGAATTCGAAAAAACTCGACCGTGCGCGCCAGTGCAAATGAATTTGGCGGAATGACACAAACATCACTCTGAATGTCGACGAAGCTTGATTCGTCAAAGGCCTTCGGATCGACGACGGCCGAATGGATATTGGTAAACACCTTGAACTCATCCGCGCACCTGACGTCGTAGCCGTAACTCGATGTGCCGTACGAGACGATGCGCTCGCCGTCTCGTTCACGGACCTGGCCGGGTTCGAACGGCTCGATCATGCCGTGTTCTTTCGCCATGCGGCGAATCCATCGATCTGACTTGATGCTCATTGTTTTCCTTCAACGACGATACTGCCGAACTTCGACCGGTAGTCGGCCTTTTTCGCCGCCTGTGCCGCCGCTATGCGAATGGCGAGCGCACGATAGGCGCTGGCCGCCGATGAGGTGGGATCGGAGAGGACCGTCGGTACGCCACTGTCTGTTTGCTCGCGGATGTGCGCCGTCAACGGCAGCTGGCCGAGCAGCGGCACGTCGAAATCATCGACAATCTGCTGCCCACCGCCCTGCCCGAAAATTGCTTCCTCATGACCACAGGACGAACAAACATGAGTACTCATGTTTTCGACGACACCCAGCACCGAAATCGAGACCTTGCGAAACATGGCAAGTCCCTTGCGTGCATCGAGCGTCGCAATATTCTGCGGCGTGGTCACGATCACGGCGCCGGAAACCGGCACTTTTTGCGACAGCGTGAGCTGGATATCGCCAGTCCCGGGCGGCATATCAACGATCAGGTAATCGAGAGCCTCCCAGCGGGTCTGGTGCATTAACTGGTTCAATGCGGATGTCACCATGGGACCCCGCCAGACCATTGGCTGGTCAGGATTCACCAGGAAGCCGATCGACATGACCTGAAGGCCGTGCCCTTTCAACGGCAACATGGTCTTTCCATCGTCACTGACGGGTCGCTCGCCTGTCAGTCCGAGCATATGGGGCTGGCTCGGCCCGTAGATATCGGCGTCCAAAATACCCACGGATGCGCCCTCAGCCGCCAGTGCCAGCGCGACGTTGACCGCGACCGTCGACTTGCCCACGCCGCCCTTGCCGGACGCAATCGCAATAATGTTTTTGATGCCAGGAACCGGCTTGAGACTGCCCTGGACTGCGTGCGCTGATATTTTCGTCTTTATTTCGACGACAGCGGATTTCACGCCACAATGTTTGCGCAATTTGTCGGAAATGTCCGCACACAGCGCTTCGTGGATCGAGGCCGCCGGGAATCCGATCTCAATGATCGCGCGCGCCTCGCTGTCATTGACGCTTGAGCTTATGACCCGCCCAACCTCATGTAATGGCAGGCCAATCGCGGCTAACTCAATGGAATTGAGGAAATTATTCACGTCCGTTTCTGATGACACCGTCACACTTCGCTGGCTGGCATTAGGTAAAATTTGCTTGCGAAGGATCGGCTTGCCGGTAAATTCGCGAGCACATTGTAACGGAGCGGGAGGCTCGCTGAAAGCCAGTAATGGCGGGCGATGTGCAGGAACCGATGTGGCATAATGCCGCGTTCGGGAGTAGCGGAAACGATCACTGGATGGCCCCGGGCCACCCGTCGGAGCCGCTTGGCTTGGGTATGGGCGACGTAGATCTTGGTATTACATAACGCAACAAAAAAACGGACGGACTGAGTGGGATTTCTCGCAACATTCCGGTCAGACCAGATTATTGGGCAGCTCATTGCTGAGCCGGACCCCGCATCGCCTGCCGCGCAGAAACTGGTCACGAAGCTGAAAAGTGCCGGCAGCAAAGCGGTGCCGAAAATTATTGACGCGCTCGCGATGTCGGACAAGACCCACACCATGGTACTTGTCGACATCCTGGGATCGATGGTCAACGACAAAAACCTGGCTCTGTACAAGGAAGGTCTCGCTGACGGCAACGAGCGTGTTGTCTCGGGAACTGCCTGGGCGTTGTCCAGCAGCACGTCTTACAACGCCAACAACCTGCTCAACTTTTTCGAAGATGAGGAAGTCTCCAAGGCCGCACTGATTGAAGTCCTGCGTGTGCACAAACAGGACCTGAGCGTTCACGAGCTTTTGCGTCATGCTTACGAATGCGAACCGAAAGAGAAAGCCGCAATTTTCAAGATCATCCAGGAGACGATTAAACCTGAGATGATTCCCGATCTTATTGCCCGAATGGGCGGCAAGGATCCGGTGATCAAGATTCACCTGATGCAGCTTCTGGCCAAGTTCGACAAAGAAGAAATTACGCACGCGATGGAAATGCAGCTCAAGGACCCGAACAAGATGGTCCGGGCAGCGGCATTGTCCGCGCTGGCAACGCGTCCCGAAAAGTCCATCAACATCGCCAAAGTCGCCGAGGTGCTCACTGATCCCGACCTTGATGTTCAGAGCAAGGCCGTGGACGTCCTGATCCGTATCAATCATCCGAATACGGTCAAGTACCTGATCCCCGCACTCAAGGACGAATCGGAATACTCGCGTCGCGCAGCCGTTGAGGTCCTGAACGAAGTCGGCAACGAATCATCGGTAAAAGACTTGCTGGCAGCGATCAAGGACGCCGACTGGTGGGTGCGTTCGCGTGCCGGTGATGCGCTCGCTGAAATCGGCGGGCCCAGGGTCGTCGACTCTGTATTAAAACTTGTGACATCCAAAGACGAGGAGATTCGTCGTTCCGCTATCGAAATCCTGAATTCAACCAAGGATGAACGTGCCGTCGACGGGCTGATCAATGCCACTGACGATACCGATTGGTGGGTACGCGAGCGCGCCGTCGATGCACTGTCAAAGATAGGCAGCCCCAAGGCATTGCCGAAGCTCGAATCCATGCTCGGCGCCGACCCGAAGACCGATACGGTTGTTATCCGCGCGCTGGGCAAGATGGGCAATGCCAAGCATATTTCCAAGATCGTGCCGATGCTGCAAAGTCCGGATCGCGCTATTCAGATCGAGGCAATCAAAGCGCTGTCACATCTCGCCGATGAAACCCACGCGGAAACTATTCGTACTGTTTTGAAGAAGATCAAGCAGTCGGATGAGTACACGATCATCAATGCGGCTGATACAGCCTTGAAGAGCCTCGATGACCGTTATTCCGAGACCGTGATCGAGGAAAATGTCCGCGCTGAAAAAATCGGCGCACACACGAAGACGCTGTTGCTCGACAATTCCGACCTCGAAAAGTTACTCGGGGCGCAAAGCAAGGAACAAGCAGCAGCCGAGGCCCCGGCTGCTGCCGAAGCACCAACAGCCGTACCGGTTCTCGATATCGCGCAACTCAATCCGGGCGATGTCATCGACGGCCGCTACAAGTACATCGAAAAAATCGGCAAAGGCGCTTTTGGTACCGTTCTGTTGATGCACGATGAAGTGGTCGATGAGCAGCTGATTCTCAAGTTCCTGAACCCGAACGTTTCTTCGGACGAAGAAATGATGAAGCGTTTCGTCCACGAGTTGCGTTACTCAAGAAAGATTACCCATCGAAACGTCATTCGAATTTACGACTTCTTGCACTTGCAGGGTGCTTACGCAATTTCAATGGAATACTTCCCGTCGCACACGCTGTCCGGTGAAATACCCGACAGCAAACCGATGGATCTCAGGAAGGCCCTGAAGTATTCCCGCGACATGGCGACAGGTATGACCGTCGCACACCTGGCGGGCGTTATTCATCGTGATTTGAAACCTGCGAACATTCTTGTCAATGACGAGGGACTGCTGAAGATCGTGGACTTTGGCGTTGCAGCCGCGGCCAGCAGCGGCGACACCCAACTGACGAAGACCGGCTACGTCATCGGGTCGCCAAAATACATGGCACCTGAGCAGATTCTCGGCAAGAAAGTCGACCAGACCGCGGACATTTACAGTGTCGGTGTCATCATGTACGAAATGGTCACCGGCATTCCGCCCTACAGTCGCGGTGACCATATGTCCGTCATGTATCAGCACGTACAGGGCAAGGCGAAACATTGCCAGGAAATCAATCCGGACTTGCCGGACGATTACGCAGAACTCATCATTAAGGCGATGTCGGTTGACAAGACAAAACGCCACCAGTCAATGGAAGAGCTGACCGAAGGTCTCGATTCCATCAAACTTTAAGGCACGACATGGCACGAATAGACGCCTTTCTGAAACTCGGTCTCGCGCAGGGGTGCTCGGACATCCACCTGGCCGTCGGCGTGCCCCCAATGCTGCGAATGAACGGCGACCTGATGCCGATCAAGTTTCGCGAATTGTCGGACAACGAACTGGAATCCTATATCCAGGAGATTCTGACCACCAAGCAAAAAGAACAGCTCTCCAAGGGTGACGATCTGGATTTCTCCTACGTCGCCGACGAAGGTGGCCGGTTTCGTGTCAATGTCTTTCGAAAGGCCACGGGCTACGGCGCAGTATTTCGCTACATTCCCGGCGACGTGCCGACCCTGGACCAGCTTCACATGCCGCCCATTCTTAAAAAATTCTGCGATTACCACCAGGGCATGGTGCTGGTAACCGGCTCGACCGGCACCGGTAAGTCCACGACGCTGGCCGCGATGATCGACCACCTGAACTCCACCCGTGCCTTGAACATCATCAGCCTTGAGGATCCAATCGAATTCGTGCACCCGAGCAAGAAAAGCCAGGTCATCCAGCGCGAACTCGGAACTCATGTCGCAAGCTTTGCCGATGGCGTCCGGGCCGCGATGCGTGAAGATCCTGACGTAATCCTGGTCGGCGAGCTGCGCGACGCCGAAACGATTTCCATGGCAATGACCGCTGCCGAAACGGGCCACCTGGTACTGGGCACATTGCATACGACCGGTGCTGTGAAGACCCTGGATCGCATCATCGACGCGCTCCCGGGCGAATTGCGCGAGCAAACCAAAGGCTTCCTCGCGATGAGTCTGAAAGCTGTCGTGACACAGGTTCTGGTCAAAACACCCGATGGTCGCGGACGGCGCGCAGCGCTTGAAATTCTTGTGAACAACCGCGCGATCGCCAAGCTCATTACATCTGACCAAACACACCAGATTCCATCGCAGATGCAGACCGGAAAGGCGCTCGGCATGCAATTGATGGATCAAACGCTGCTCGACTTCATCAATGCGAAAGAAATCGACCCGGATGATGCAATCCGGTTTGCGTCCGACAAGAAGAAATTCCAGCGTTTTGTAACCGACACGGACCTCGTCCCGATTATCGATATCGGCGACGAGTCAAAGTTGTAGACCGATGAAAAAGATCGACCAATACCTTCAAGCCGCCCTGGGCCAGAACGCCTCCGACCTGCATTTCATTTCGGGTGACCCGGTGCGCGCCCGAATACACGGTAATTTGATGGCCATCATGGACGAAAGACTGTCAGTCGAACTCGTTCAGGAAGCGATGGCGGAAATCATGGACGGTGCGACCCAGCGGACATTCGATCAAAACGATGCGGCCGATTTCGCTTACGAAATTACCGGTGTATCCCGGTTTCGCGTCAATGTATTTCGGCATATAAACGGGATCGGCGCTATTTTTCGCGCCATTCCGTCAAAAGCGATGACGCTTGATGAACTGAACATGCCGGATGTTGTGCGCCAGCTGTGCCGCCACACACAGGGCATGATTCTTGTAACCGGCAAGACCGGCTCCGGCAAATCGACGACGCTGGCGGCAATGATCGATGAAATGAATCGACGATTGAAGGGCCACATTGTCACGATTGAGGACCCGATCGAATTTGTTCATTCGGCCAAGAGCTGCCTGATCAGCCAGCGTGAGATCGGCGTGCACAGCTCGAGTTTTGCCAATGCCCTGCACTCTGCCTTGCGAGAGGATCCCGATGTCATCCTGGTCGGCGAAATGCGTGACCTGGAAACGATCGGCATCGCCGTCACAGCGGCGGAGATGGGAATCCTGGTGATGGGCACGCTGCACACAAACGGTGCGGCACAGACCGTCGACCGAATCATCAACTCCTTCCCGGCTGACAAGCAAAGCCACATTCGAACCATGATATCGACGTCGCTGCGCGGCGTTGTTTCACAGCAGTTGCTGCCGACCATTCACAAGCCAGGACGCGCGGCGGCGCTTGAAATCATGATCAATACACCGGCGGTTGCCAACCTGATCCGCCAGGGCAAGCTGGACCAGCTCGAAACAGCGATTCAGAGTGGCGGTCGAATCGGCATGAAGACAATGGACAACGCACTGATGGAACTGGTTGAAAAGGGCTGGGTATCGGGACAAGAGGCCTATCAGCAAGCCAACAACAAACACAAATTCGAGAACGTCAAAGACATCGAATAATTCTTTCCCGGCGTGGCATAATCGCGCCCAATGCCCCAGAAACAAAGAAAAATACTTGTTACCAGCGCCCTGCCCTACGCCAATGGCTCTATTCATATGGGCCATCTCGTCGAGTATTTGCAGACCGATATCTGGGTCCGATTCCAGAAACTTCGCGGCCATACCTGCACCTACGTGTGCGCGTCCGACGCACACGGGACGCCGATCATGCTCAAGGCACGAGAGCTTGGCATCTCGCCCGAGGCGTTGACCGAGCAGGTTTCGGCCGAGTTTATTCGCGACTTTTCCGATTTCGACATCGAGTTCGACAATTTTCACAGCACCCACTCGCCGGAGAACGAAGCGCTGGTAGCGGATATTTACGGAAAGCTCCACGAAACCGGCGATATTTACACCCGGACAATCGAACAATCGTATGACGAGAAAGAAGGCATGTTTCTGCCGGACCGTTTCGTCCGCGGCACTTGCCCAATTTGCAAAAGCGCCGACCAGTATGGCGATGCCTGCGAAGTGTGCGGGGCAACCTACTCGCCCGAGGACCTGATTGACCCCGTTTCCGTTCTGTCGGGAACGCCGCCTGTTAAACGGCAATCCGAGCACTACTTTTTCAAGCTCAGCGAATATGCCGATCGCCTGCGCCAATGGATGGACAGCGCGGCGCTCGACCGGAACATGGTCGCCAAACTCGAGGAATGGTTCGAGACCGGGCTGCAGGACTGGGATATCTCACGTGACGCACCGTATTTCGGTTTCAAAATTCCCGGAACCGAGGACAAGTATTTCTATGTCTGGCTCGACGCGCCGGTGGGCTACATGGCGAGTTTCAAGAACCTGTGCGCGCGTGATAAAAGCCTTGATTTCGATGACTACTGGAAGGCCGGCAGCGATGCCGAGCTTTACCATTTCATTGGCAAGGACATCATGTATTTCCACACCTTGTTCTGGCCGGCGGTATTGACAGGCTCCGGCTACCGGACACCAACCAGCGTTTTTGCTCACGGGTTCCTGACCGTCAACGGCCAGAAAATGTCCAAAGCACGCGGGACGTTTATCAACGGCCGTGCGTACCTTGACCACCTGAATCCCAATCACCTGCGCTATTACTACGCTGCCAAGCTCGGTCCGACAATCGAAGATATTGACCTCAATCTCGAAGACTTCGTGGCGCGCGTGAACTCCGACCTCGTCGGCAAGCTTGTTAATATCGCGAGTCGATGCGCCGGTTTTATCAGCAAGCGTTTCGATGGGCAGCTTTCTGCCAAACTGGAAAACGAATCGCTGTTTGCGGAGTTTGCCGCCAGCGCCGAACCGATCGCAAAGCATTACGAGAACCGGGAATACTCGAAGGCAATGCGAATGGTCATGACGCTCGCCGACAGCGCCAATCGCTACATCGATGAATACAAGCCCTGGCTGATGATCAAGGACGACAGCAAGAGCGATTCCGTGCAGGCTGTTTGCACGCAAGGGCTCAACATGTTCCGCAGCCTGATAATTTATTTATCACCCGTCATCCCGGGTGTCGCTGCCGATGCCCGCGCATTCCTGAATGAGTCCGACTGGACCTGGAGCGATGCCGCGACGCCATTACTGGGCACGCAAATCAATAAATTCAAACCCTTACTGACACGAGTCGAGACACAACAGGTAGATGCCATGGTCGAGCAGTCGAAGAGCTCACTGACAAAACCGGCCGAAGCCGCGCCGGCGACACAGGACAAAAGCATCAGCATTGATGATTTCATGAAAGTCGATCTGCGTATTGCCCGCATCGACAATGCAGAGCCCGTGGATGGCGCCGACAAGCTCATCGCACTCACGCTGGATATTGGCGGCGAAACGCGCAATGTATTTGCGGGAATCAAGGCGGCCTATGATCCGGCGACACTGATCGGCCGCCACGTGGTTGTCGTCGCCAACCTGGCACCAAGAAAGATGCGTTTCGGCGTATCGGAAGGTATGGTGCTGGCTGCTGGCCCCGGCGGTGAGGATATTTTCCTGTTATCGCCGGATGACGGCGCAAAGCCGGGCATGCGCGTCAAGTAAACCTTACAATAGAGGCATGACCGACCTCATTCTCATCCTAATCAGCACCGTCCTGGTCAACAATTTTGTGTTGGTCCGGTTTCTCGGTCTTTGCCCGTTTCTCGGTGTTTCTAGAAACCTCGAAGCCGCAGTGGGTATGTCGCTGGCGACGGGATTCGTGTTGACGCTGTCGTCGGCGACGGCCTACCTGTTGCACGAATACATCCTGATTCCGCTGGATCTCGAGTACCTGCGTACGATCAGTTTCATCCTGGTGATCGCGGCCAGTGTGCAATTCACTGAAATCATGGTGCGCCGCATGAGCCCGATGCTTGACCAGGTTCTCGGCATTTACATTCCGCTTATTGCGACAAACTGCGCCGTGCTTGGCGTCGCATTGCTGAATGTGCAGGAAGCCAATAATTTTATCGAATCCC
>JAUHYO010000415.1 GCA_030426325.1 Gammaproteobacteria bacterium
GACGTCGGCGAGGCGTGTAATGGCACCGCTGTCGTCTGCTTTTAAAACGATCTCGGCAAACTGTTCGGGAGTGTCCAATCGTCCCTGCGCGTTAATCGAGTACTGCATCGCGCTGCCGTTTGGCTGTGGCGGCGCGCCGATGCTGCCCGCCGATACTTGTATATTCTGCTCGCGTAGCGCATTGACGATATCGGTCGCGGTCAGCCCACGCTCGGCGGCGCGGTCCGGATTGATCCATATACGCATCGCGTAGTTGCCGGCGCCGAACACCAGTGACTGGCCGACCCCATCGAGGCGTGCCAGCTCGTCGCGCACGCGAAGCGTTGCGAAGTTCGACAAGTACAGGCCATCGTACTCGCCGCCCTCTGAGCGCAAGTGCACCACCATCGTAATATTGGGTGATGATTTGAGCGTCGTTACACCCAGTGTACGCACGGACTCCGGCAATCGCGGCGCCGCCTGGGCAACACGGTTCTGCACCTGGATCGCGGCGAGGTCGATGTCGGCATCCAGTGCGAACGTCACGGTCAGCGTCATCGTGCCGTCGGACGATGCGGCCGACTTCATGTAACTCATGTACTCAACGCCGTTGATCGCCTCTTCGAGCGGAGCGGCCACGGTTTCGGCAATTGTCTTGGGGTTGGCGCCCGGATAGACGGCGGTCACCTGGATGGTCGGCGGCGCTACCTGCGGGTATTCGCTGATGCCGAGATTTGGAATCGCGAGCAGTCCGGACACAAAGATGAATATCGACAGCACGCCCGCCAGGATCGGGCGATCGACAAAGATCTTGGAAATATCAGCATTGGCCACGGTGCATTAACCCCCGGCCGCAACGGCGGCAACGGAATTGGGCTCGTCCATTGGCACTTCCTGCGGCTGCAACGGTGCGCCGGGAAAAAATATTTTCTTGGTGCCATTGACGACAACACGATCGCCAGCCTGCAGTCCGGACTCGACGATACGCAAGCCCTCAACACTGCCGCCGAGCTTGAGGTCGCGACGTTCCGCGGTGTTGCCCTGGCCGACGACAAACACGTATTTGCGATCCTGATCGGTCAGGATGGCCTGTTCATGAATCAGCAGTGCCCGTTGTTGCTCGCTGCCTTGAAGCTGCACACGAGCGAATAAACCTGGAATAAAGAGTCCATCCGGATTTGGCAACAGTGCACGGGCGCGAATCGTGCCACTGCTAGGGTCCAGCACATTGTCGACGAAGTCGAGTTCGCCGAGATGCGGAAAGCCGGCTTCATTCGCGAGACCAACACGCACTGGGCTATTCGCACCGCGTGCTGTTTCCCGTGAGCCGTCTTTGATCATTGCCTGGTAACGCAAATAAGCGCGCTCGTCACCTTCAAACGCGACGTAAACGGGGTCGACCGAAACCACCGTCGTTAGCAACGAATCGCCAGGAGCAACGAGGTTGCCGGGCTTGACCAGTGCTGCCCCGACGCGGCCGTTGATCGGCGATTCGATATGGCTGAACTGCACATTCAGCGCCGCCTGCCGCTGGCGAGCCTCCGCCGCTGCGATGTCGGCCCTGGCCTGCAACAATTCGCCGCGACGCGATTGCAGCTCGCCTTCCGATACTGCACGCGCGGCAATGAGTTTCTCACTGCGCGCAAATTCTTCTTCTGCGAGTGTCAGTCGGGCCTTTGCACGTGCCACATCTGCTCTCGCACTCGCCAGTGCCGCCGCGTACTCGCGATCATCGATACTGAACAGTCGATCGCCCTTCTTAACCAATGCACCTTCTTCAAAATGCACGTCCATGAGATAGCCGCCGACGCGCGGCCGGATTTCCACCCGGTCTACTGCCTCGATACGACCGGTGAACTCATCCCACTGGGACACTTCCCGATCGACAACCGTTGCCACGCTGACCGGTGTCGGTGGCATCTGCATCGGGTCACCGGTCCCGCCGTCACCACAACCGAATAGCACGACGGGCAAGATCAACATAAGGAGTCGTCGGGGGTGCTGGCTTCGCAATTGCGAAAGTTTGGGCGAAAACATGAAATACCTCGGGGGATTGGTTGAGCTAGGCTTTGGTGCCAGTGGTGGCGCTATCGTCGGGCGCATCGGCCAGGTCCCTGGCCATTTGTTCCATCATTTCGATCAGTCGCTTTCTTGCGGCTATCGGTAATTCGTAACACTGAAATAATTCCATCCAGAACAGTCCGTCAGCAGCCAGCCGCAGCATGAAGCGATGCAATTCGGCGTCTGTCCATTGCAGTTGCTCGATTCGTTCATTATGAAATTCGCGTACCAGGTCGAGCAGCGACGGCTCCAGCATCACCGCACTGAGCATGCCGCTGACGAATCGGCGACGCTCC
>JAUHYO010000416.1 GCA_030426325.1 Gammaproteobacteria bacterium
ACATCACAGCAATTGGCATCACCAACCAGCGCGAAACGACGCTGGTCTGGGACCGCGAAACCGGGGAATGCGTCCACAATGCCATTGTCTGGCAAGATCGCCGCACGGCGAAAGCCTGCGAACATCTGAAGCGTGGCGGTCACGAAGACCTCGTTTCCACCAAGACCGGACTCCGGCTCGATCCGTATTTTTCGGCGACGAAGATCGCCTGGATTCTCGACAATGTCGATGGTGTCCGGCAACGCGCTGAAGCGGGCAAGCTGGCATTTGGAACGATCGACTGCTTCCTGCTTTGGCGGCTCAGCGGCGGTGAACAGCACGCCACCGACGCGAGCAACGCATCGCGCACCCTGTTGTTCAATATTCATACCCAGGAATGGGATGATGAGTTGTTGTCCATTTTTGAAATTCCACGAAAGATCTTGCCGACAGTCCGGGATTGCGCCGACGAATTCGGTATCGCCAGCGCCGCATGCCTGGGAGGTGACGTTCCGGTCCTCGGTGTGGCCGGGGACCAGCAAGCCGCGCTGATCGGTCAGGCCGGGTTTGCCGACGGCTTGACAAAAAGCACGTACGGGACCGGCTGTTTCGTCATTGCAAATACGGGCGCGAAGGCACTGACTTCGCGGCACAAACTCCTGACCACCATTGCAATGCGATTGGCTGGCAAAGTTATTTACGGACTTGAAGGCAGCGTGTTTGTCGCCGGATCGGCAATGCAATGGCTGCGAGATGAACTTGGCATCATGCAGTCCGCAGGCGAATCGGAGGCGATTGCGAAGCGCACCGGGGTGGTGGACGATGTGATCGTCGTACCCGCTTTCGCAGGGCTCGGCGCACCGTACTGGGATCCGGATGCGCGCGGCGCGATTCTCGGCCTGACGCGCGGCAGCGGTCGCGACGAAATTATCACAGCAACTCTGCAGTCGGTCGCCTATCAGACTCATGATCTCGTTCGCGCGATGGCGGATGACGGAATAGCGCCCAGTGTGATTCGCGTCGACGGTGGAATGGTTGCGAACGACTGGTTTCTTCAGTTCCTGGCCGATATTCTGAATACCGCTGTCGAGCGGCCGGCGAACGTCGAGTCAACGGTATTGGGAGCAGCGTATCTCGCCGCACTGAAAGCAGGCATTCTGGAGTCCTGCGAACAGATCACCACGTTATGGCGTTGTGAATCGCGATTTGAACCGAAGATGAGCGATGATCAACGATCCGTTTTATTGCAGGGATGGAGGACGGCCGTCGGCCGAATTGCAGCACATGAGTAGTTCAAGGTGTTAAGAGCACGCCAAAAAATCGGCAAGTACCGAATATTAAAGCGACTGGCCAGTGGTCCGCTGGCGGATGTTTATTGCGCGCAGGACACGATTCAGAAAGTCAAAGTGGCCCTGAAGATTCCGAAGTCCGACAATGGCAGCGGCCACGAAGAGTTTTTGCACGAGGTGCAGGTTGCGACAAAGCTTCGCCACCCGAATATTTTGACCGTGATGAATGCCAGTTACATCGATGACAAGTTTGTTATTGCGATGGAACTGGGCGAAGAGTCGCTGGCTGATCGTATTGAACGCCGCATTTCAATCGTGCGGGCTTTGGACCTGGCGACCCAGGTGCTCGCATCAATGGCCCATGCCCATGCGCATAAGATAATTCATTGCGACATCAAGCCTGAGAACTACATTTTGTTTCCGGGCAATCAACTGAAGCTTGCGGATTTTGGCTTTGCGAAATTCAATCTGCGAACCCTGAAGGCATCCGGCTCCGGCACCATCGACTACATCGCGCCGGAGCAGGCAATGGGTCGACCGAAGTTCCAGTCGGATGTTTTCTCGCTGGGTCTGGTCGTATACCGGCTGCTGTCCGGTCGTTTGCCGGAATGGCCATTTGAGTGGCCGTTGCCCGGCTATGACCGGTTGCGCGCGCGCGTGCGGCCCGAAATTATCGATGTGCTGAAGAAGGCGATTCAGCTTGATCCCAAGCAGCGCTTTGACGACGCCGTGCAAATGCACGCAGCCTTTGTCAAGGCGCAAAGCACGGCCCGAAAACAAAAGCGTTCGAAACCGACAAACACTACGCGTCGTGGCACGTCGTGGCGCAGGCTCAGATGGCGCGAGTTTCAGCGGCAGTTCAAGAGTGAGCTCGACACGCGGCATCACTGCCGGCGCTGTGAAGGCCCGGTTTCGGAGAGCATGCAGTTCTGCCCCTGGTGCGGATTTGATCACCCGTCGCGCGGATCTGAATCGCGCATGCCGTCGAGTTGTCCGCGTTGCGAACGCGGCGTCAAGAAGGACTGGGATTACTGCGCCTGGTGTTATGGGCCCGGCTTTGTCG
>JAUHYO010000417.1 GCA_030426325.1 Gammaproteobacteria bacterium
TTGCCTGTCCCTGTGCATTGGGCCTCGCGACACCGATGTCGATCATGGTCGGCACCGGCAAAGGCGCCCAGAATGGCATCCTGATCAAGAACGCCGAAGCACTCGAGACCTTCGAAAAAGTCGATACTGTCGTGGTCGACAAGACAGGCACTCTGACGGAAGGCAAGCCAAAGCTGGTAATGGTCCAGGCAGCCGGCGGACACGACGAAGATCAGATGCTGAGCCTGGTTGCTGCGGTCGAACGAGCCAGCGAACACCCGCTGGCGCAAGCCATTGTCTCCGGCGCCGAGTCGAGAGGACTCGATATCGCGACTGCAAGCAATTTCGAGTCTGTGACGGGCGAAGGCGTGAAGGCACGGGTCGGTGATGCCGATGTCGCAATCGGCAATAGCAAGTTCATGAATCGGCTGGGCGCCGAGGATGCGACGCTGGCGAATGCCGCCGAGCAGCATCGGGCCGAAGGCCAAACAGTGATGTTCGTCGCAATCGACGGCAGGCCCGCCGGCATCGTCGGCGTTGCCGATCCGATCAAGGACTCGACGCCGGAGGCGATACGCATGCTGCACGAGGCCGGACTCAAAGTCGTTATGCTGACCGGCGACAGCCGTGGCACGGCCGAAGCCGTTGCACGTCAAATCGGCATCGACGAGGTGCATGCTGACGTCTCGCCCGAGGACAAGAACCGCGTCGTCCGCGAGTTGCAGTCCGCCGGCGCCATCGTCGCGATGGCCGGCGACGGCATAAACGATGCGCCGGCACTCGCGCAGGCCGACGTCGGCATCGCCATGGGCACGGGTACCGATGTCGCCATGGAAAGCGCGGGTGTCACACTCGTGCGCGGTGACCTGATGGGCGTTGCCAAGGCACGCATGCTGAGCCGGGCAACGATGCGCAACATTCGGCAGAACCTGTTCTTTGCATTTGCGTACAACACAGCAGGAGTCCCGATTGCTGCCGGGGTGCTGTATCCGGTCTTCGGCTTGCTGCTGAGCCCGATGATCGCGGCGGCGGCGATGAGCTTGAGTTCTGTTTCGGTGATCGGCAATGCGCTTCGGTTGCGCCGACTGAAACTCTGATGACTGACAAAGATTACTGGGAGCGTCATGCGCGCAACTACGATGTTTCACTGCGTCGGGTGCTGGGTCGGCCGCTGCCGCGAATGTTGCAATTGGCCAGTGACGCCGTTCGCGGCAAGGAAAAAGTGCTCGAAGTCGCGGCAGGCACGGGCATTGTTACCTCGGCCGTAGCTCGGACAAGCCATTCAGTAATTGCTACGGACTATGCGGCAGCGATGGTCGAAATGCTGGCGCGACAGGTTAAGGAAGCCGGGCTCGAGAACGTGACGTGTGAGCAAGCCGACATTTACGCGCTTTCGTACCAGGCTGGCGAGTTCGATGCGATCGTCGCCGCCAACGTGTTACATCTGTTGCCGGACCTCCCGGAAGCCCTGCTTGCACTTCGGAAGGTGGCGGCACCTGGCGCTATCCTGGTGGCCCCGACGTTCTGTCACGATGAAACAAAGATGTCCTGGCTGGTTTCACGCCTGCTTGCACTTAGCGGTTTTCCGGGGCATCGCCGGTTCACCGCGCAGTCGCTCTTCGATGTCCTTGAGCAGAACGGCGTAAGGGTTTCTACGTTCGAATTGCTCCCGGGCATCATTCCGGTGGGCTTTGTCGTCGGCAATTTCGAGTGACCGGCACAGCTGCAAATAATGGCAGAACCCGTACGCCTTGACTCCCCTTCAAGGTCGTGACAACATATCAACACCTATTCATATATTAGTGCCATGAAGAAGAAGCGCCAACCCACCGTCAGTATCGGATCTGAGGACGCCATTGTTCAGCTGGCCGATCTCTTTCGGCTAATGGGTGATCCGACCCGCCTGCGGATCATTCTCACTTGTCTGGACGTTCCAATCAGTGTGGGCGATATCGCTGCACGATTGGACTTGTCGCCATCACTGGTAAGCCATCACCTGCGGTTGTTGAAGGCCGCGCGGGTCTTGCGAGGCGAGCGCCGCGGTAAGCAGATCTTCTACTCCGCTTTGGATGCCCACATTCGCTGCGTGATCGATGACATGGTAGCCCACGTTGGTGAGCCGCTCGACATCGAGGAGGCCGAGTGATGCCGGGTTGCAACGACTGCGCCGGAGAGAACGTCGACCTAAAAGAATCGGATCCGATATTCCGGCGCGTGCTGTGGATCGCGTTGGTCGCGAATTTCACGATGTTTGTCGTGGAAATGGTGGCCAGCCAACTGGGGGATTCTCTATCGCTGCAGGCCGATGCGCTCGACTTTTTCGGTGATT
>JAUHYO010000075.1 GCA_030426325.1 Gammaproteobacteria bacterium
GGCCGTGGCAAGCTCGATCCTGCTGTTCGTTTCTCTCCTGTACCGGTCGGTCACCTCCGCCAACACGCTGCGCGACGCCTGAAAAATCCTGGCTGAGGCCACATTCGGCCTTGAAAAAGGCACCCAAGGCTATATCGTGTCTGTCCCATTTGACGTCGGGAGACGACTGCGTGAGCGACAAGCGCGAAACCCTCGGTTTTCAAACCGAAGTACGCCAGCTGTTACAGCTGATGATCCATTCCCTGTACAGCAACAAGGAGATATTTCTTCGTGAGCTGATATCCAATGCCTCGGACGCTGCCGACAAACTCAGGTTTGAAGCGCTGGCAAACCCCGAGCTGCAGGACGACGATGCCGAGCTGGGTATCGAAATCATTGTTGACAAGAAAAGGCGAACGCTGTCGATTATCGACAACGGCATCGGCATGTCGCGCGACGAGCTGATCGATAACCTCGGAACGATTGCCAAGTCCGGCACAGCTGAGTTCCTGCAGCAGATGACGGGCGAGAAAAAACACGACGCGCACCTGATCGGGCAGTTTGGCGTTGGCTTTTACTCAGCATTTATTGTTGCGGACAAGGTCACCGTTGAGTCTCGCCGTGCGGGTCTGGGCGCTGATGCAGCTGTTCGCTGGGAGTCGGAAGGCCAGGGCGAGTTTACGGTCGAAGACATCGAGCGTGCGGAACGCGGAACAACCGTTACGCTGCATCTCAAAAAGGGAGAGCTGGAATTCGTCGAGGCGTATCGCGTCGAATCGCTGATTCGAAAATATTCGGACCACATTGGCTTTCCGGTGTCCCTGACCGATGCGAGTGACAAAGAGTCTGAGACAAAACTTGTCAATTCGGCAACAGCACTGTGGACTCGCCCAAGGTCCGATGTCAGTGACGACGAGTACAAGGAATTCTATAAGCACCTGTCGCACGATTTTTCCGATCCGCTGACCTGGAGTCACAACCGGGTCGAAGGGAAGCGCGAGTATACGAGTTTGCTTTACATTCCTGGTGCCGCTCCGTTCGACTTGTGGAATCGTGAGGCGCCGCGGGGGCTGAAGCTGTATGTGCAACGCGTCTTTATCATGGACGATGCCGAGCAGTTCTTGCCCTTGTACCTGCGCTTTGTCAAAGGCGTGGTGGATTCGTCGGACCTGCCACTTAACGTATCTCGAGAGTTGTTGCAGCAGAACCCTGAGCTCGCAACGATGCGCAGCGCACTGACAAAACGCGTCCTGGACATGCTGAAAAAGCTCGCGTCCAAAAAAGATGACTACCAGAAGTTCTGGAACGAATTTGGCCAGGTTCTTAAGGAGGGATTGGTCGAAGACCACGCCAACAAGGACAAGCTGGCGAAGTTGCTGCGCTTCTCGACCACACATACTGGCAGCAATACGCAGGATCAATCTCTGGACGACTATGTTGGCCGTGCCGCGGACGGTCAGGAAAAGATCTATTACATCCTCGCCGAGAATTACGCGACGGCGATCGCGAGCCCACATCTTGAACAACTCAAGAGCCGTGGCCTGGAGGTCTTGCTGCTAACCGATCGGATCGATGCCTGGTTGGTCGAGAGCCTCGGTGAGTACGATGGTAAGGCGCTGGTCGATGTTGCGCGCGAAGCCCTCGATCTGCCGGCTGACGGTGAGGAAAAGGACCAGGGCAAGCTGGACGAGGAGCACAAGGCATTGCTGGAGAAAATACAGGGTGTTCTCAGCGAACGAGTCGAAGCGGTCAAGGTCAGCCGCCGTCTCGTGGATTCGCCCGCCTGCGTCGTTGCAGGAAGCCAGGACCTGAACCCCCAGGTTCGGCGCATGCTTGAGGCCAGCGGTCAAAAGCTCCCCGAATCCAAGCCTATACTTGAGATAAACGTTCAACATCCAATCCTCGGCCGGTTGTCCGCAGAGGCAGACGAGAAGCGTTTTGACGCACTTTCCAATATTGTCCTCGATCATGCGCTGCTCGCTGAGGGCTCGCAGCTCGACAATCCGGCAGAATACGTGCAGCGTATGAACGAATTCATGCTGCAGACCAGCGGCGGAGCGGAAAATGCCTGAAGTCGACAAGAAAGACCTGCGCGTCAAGCTCGATGAGCAGCAATACGAGGTCACCCAGAATCGCGGCACCGAGCGGGCGTTCAGTGGCAAGTATGTGGATCACAAAGCAGACGGCATCTATCGTTGTGTCTGTTGCGATGCCGCACTGTTCAAATCGGATCACAAATACGATTCAGGGTCCGGATGGCCCAGCTTCTGGTTGCCGCTGGCCGGTGATGCAGTGCGCACCAACACGGACACGAGTCACGGAATGATCCGGCGTGAGGTAGTTTGCAAGAACTGTGATGCGCACCTGGGCCACGTTTTCGAGGACGGGCCGCAGCCTACCGGACTTCGATATTGCATCAATTCCGCCGCACTCGACTTCGAGGATTCCGAAGAATGAAGATTGTTGGAAAAGGGCTGGCAGTCTTTTCGCTGGCGATGTTGGTTGCATGCGGTGATCGTGATGACGCTCCGGACACAGCGGCAGTCAGCGTCGACTGTCCGGTGGCCGACGAAACCGGCACGATTCATATCGCCCCGGGCCTCAGTGCTCGAGTCCTTGAGACCGGCTACGGTCGGGTCGCAGTGGACGGTGACTATGCGGACACGAATGTCTGGTTGTGGCACCTCGACGAATCCGCCGACGATCGCCGCGGGCAATTTGTCTGGGAGTCGGGCGAGAATGTCTTTCAGTTTCAGCTCGGCAGTGGCCAGGTGATCAAGGGCTGGGATCTGGGCGTGCCCTGCATGCTGGTCGGTGAAACGCGCGAACTCGTGGTCGCGCCGGAGCTTGCTTACGGTGCAGCGGGTCGCGGGGATGCGATTCCACCGAATACGCCGCTGATCTTTACCATCGAATTGCTGAAACTAACGTCGCCCGATTAGTACGTCGCTTTTCTGCCAGGGCGTCAACGCGATTTCAATACGCCGATTGAGGCTGCGCCCATAGCGAGTGGCGTTGTCAGCCAGCGGCACTGTGGATCCGAGGCCCGAAATCAGCAGGCGATTTTCATCGATTCCTCCGAGCTTCAGATAGTCGCCAACTGCCTGGGCGCGCTCCTGGCTCAATTGTTGGTTAAATGGCTCAGGCCCTGAGGCATCCGTGTGTCCGGTAATTGAAATCCGGGATTCAGGGCAGGCGGCTGCCAGCGCGATTACCCGTTGCAGACGCGGGTAAGCTGAGCTGCGCATTACGACGCTGGATTCTTCGAAGTTGATTGCGCCGGCGTCGAAATTTTCGAAAGCACGGCGGCAAATTTCCAGCACGTCGATCGTCGCGTTGACAAACACGGTGTCGGTTTCAAGCCTTACATTCGTGGGAACCGACGCCTGCACAGCGTCGAGCCGGCTCGACCAGTCGAATTCCTGTCCGGTAACGCCACGAATATCGATCGATTCGGCGCTCAGCCGCGCGGTTGACGAATCGGTTTCTGCAAGCAGGTAAAGAACTTGCCCGGTCAAATCGGCCCAGTAATCCGGTACGATTCCCAGCGGCTCGAATGCGGTATCGAGCACGGCCTCCGGGTATGCGCTCTTCGCGAGCTGCAGCAGGTTCTGCTCGTGTTG
The DNA here is from genome assembly GCA_030426325.1 of Gammaproteobacteria bacterium. Classification (GTDB taxonomy): domain Bacteria; phylum Pseudomonadota; class Gammaproteobacteria; order Steroidobacterales; family Woeseiaceae; genus UBA1847. Next base: position 3,603 of record JAUHYO010000075.1, read on the forward strand.
TATCGATTGGGTGTGCCCCGCCAGCTGCAGCTGACCACGACGCCATTGAATCTCAAAGACCGGCGTGATCGCAGAGGCAGGGTCTGCAGGGGATGGCAGGTCGGCCGCGCTGTCTCCAGCAAGTCGGCTCAGAACCAGGCCGCCGATCAATACTGCGGCAGCCGTTATCCTAGCCGCTGGCTTCTTGGTCACGTAATTCCCTGGCCTGGCCGATCCAGTCTTCGCGATAAATACGGCTGCGGAATCCTTTCAGACGCTTGGCAACGCGATCAATGTCGTATTCACTCATTTCGGCGATTTGTTGAAACCTGAAGATACCCATCTCGTTCAGCGTTTTTTCAATCGCCGGACCGACGCCTTTGATGGCCTGCAATCTGTCGCGAGCGCCATTGATTTGCCTCTCCTGAATGACTTCGTCCTCGTCATCGTCGCCACTTGCTTCCAGGACTGACGGGTCGATCAGGTCATCCTCGTTGTCACTCGCTTCCAGGACCGATGGGTCGATCAGGTCGTCGTCGTCAATCGCCTCGTTTGATGCGTCGCGTCCGTCGGTCAGCGCATCAGGATCACTGACAGGTTCAATGCGGGTGCGACCCGGTTCGTCCCTTGATTCAAGTTCGGCGATACGAGCATTGGCGTCATGAAGTTCGGCTTCAAGGCGCGTCGCGTCCTCGTTGCGTTGCCGAAACTTTTCGATGAGCGGAGTGACACGACCTTGCCAGTTCTTCAGCTCGTGCCGGAGCTTCGCGATATTCGCATCTTTTTCTTTCAGGAGTTTTGCGTCTGTGGCTTTTGCAGAGATGTTCGACTGCAATTGTTCGCGTTCACTGATTGAGAGTTCGAGATTGGCCCGGATATCCTTGATCTCGCGCTGCAGTTCGTCTCGCCGGGCGAACGCTTCCTTCACGACCTCTGACAACTCCCGGGCCCGATTCTTTGCGTCCATGTTCGAGGCCTGGTACTGGCTGATTTGTTCCATCAGGCCCTTGTTCTGCTCGGTCAACCGGTCGTGTTCTTTCCGCTGGGCATTGATCTGCTCCTGCCAGCCCACATTGACGGCGCGTTTTTCCGCCTTTGAACGCTTGCCTCGCAATATCCACCCGATGATGGCGCCGACGGCGGTCATGACGCCGACGACTGCGATGTGCAACACGTTAAACTCAGGCATTAATCGTTTCCGTTGCAGCCCTGATTACATAAGATCCTAATTTTACGCCAGTATTCACGAATCTATCTACCCCGGAACCCCTGATGCCCAAACCACCCATCGCCCAAAAACTGTTCATTGACGGACCGGCCGGTCGCCTCGAAGCACTCCTGGAGCGCCCGTCAGAGCAGGAACCGGTCGGCAATGTCGTTGTCTGCCACCCCCACCCGCAGCACGGCGGGACCATGCACAATAAAGTTGCACATACGCTTGCACGCGCGTTTCTGCGGCTCGGTTTCAGCGCGTTGCGATTCAATTTTCGAGGAACAGAAAGAAGCGAGGGCCGCTACGATAACGGCGACGGGGAGCTGGACGATGCCTTGGCCGCATTGGCCTGGATGCGCGAACGCGACCCCGGATTGCCAATCTGGCTGGCCGGCTTTTCCTTCGGCGCCGCGATTGCCGTCAAGGCGGCTGCGGTCGACAATGTCGATGGTCTGATCAGCGTCGCGCCCGCCATACGCCGGTTTGCATCGGGGCTCACTTCAGTACCGACCTGCCCATGGCTCATCGTGCAGGGAGACCTTGACGAACTCGTCGACATTGACGAAACCGTGGAGTGGGTCGACAGCCTCGAACCGGGTCCGGAGTTGCTGATCGTGCCCGGGGGAGAGCATTTTTTCCACGGACGCCTGATCGAACTGCGAGATTCCATTACCGAATTTGTCGAGGAGTCTCAGGCATAAAAAAAGCCGGGTCATGCCCGGCTTTTCTGTTTGAATCAGATTCAAACCTAGACCATGTCTTTCAGGCCTTTCAAAGCTGAAACTTTCACAACTTTCGTTGCTGGCTTCGCTTTGAACATCATTTCTTCACCCGTGAACGGGTTTGTGCCCTTACGTGCTTTGCGAGCCGGTTTCTTCACAACACGCAATTTCAGCAGACCTGGAACGGTGAACATTCCCGGGGCGCCGCGGCCACCGAGGTTCTTCTTGATCTGGCCGTTGAGTGATTCGAAAACTGCTGCTACGTCTTTGCGCGTCAAACCAGTGTCATCGACAATCTGTGCATAGATTTCGGACTTGGTTGGTGGCTTCTTGGTATTTGCTGCCATGAAAAACTGACTCCTCAAAAAAAACAAAAACGGGCAGGCGCCCGCGATGAATGCTGCGCGACGATAACACATGTTTTCGCCATGTGTAAGCGCTAAAAGGCCTTTTATTTAAGGGATTTTTGCGGTAACGACAAAAAATCAGTCGCTGTAGAATTCTCGCTGGAAACGTACTTTGGAGACTTCATCTTCGCCATCGGGACGAATGCTGATATCGAAATTCAGGACTTCGCGGTTGGCAACCGTCGTATCGCCGATGTAGTAAATCGCCACAGTGTCGCCGGGCTCTTCAATTTTTCGCATGGTCACGTTTTTCAGTTGACCCGTGAGATTCACCGTGTTGACTGTCACCTCAGCGGTCACGGGGACGTTGTCGGATTCCCTGAGAACAGACACGTTCAGCATTGCCCGGTTCTTGCTGCGAACGATGTTGTACTCGCGCGCAATCGCCGGCGGCAATTGATCTGTCGTCTGTGCACTGAAGTGCACAATATGATTTCCAATGTCTGCCGACGTGGACCCGGCAGGCTGGGCTTCGGGAACGCTTGCCGATTCGCCCGGTCCACCGCAGCCAGCGGCCAGGACCATTGTAGATAGAGAAACCAGTAGTGCTCTTTTGTTCATGACACCTGCCCCCTTTTTAAAGACCACTATAAACCATAAATCACGCCGCCTACAGGCCCAGGGGACTATATCCGCGGATAACAATATTCAGGGCGAACAGGCCGATAATCGCCAGCATTGGGGAAAGATCGAAGCCGCCCATAGGCGGAATAACACGACGCAGCGGCCGCAGCACCGGTTCGCTGAGCGTCCCGATTATCGCCGTGGCCGGGTTGTGCATGCCTGGTGCGACCCAGCTCAGAATGACCCGAATCAGGATCGCGAAGGCGAACAGGTTGACGGACAACATGATCAGCTTGACGATCGAGGTGAGTGCAATGGCACCAATCGACGGCATGCTCATGAGCTTGAAAGCGACATAGATCAGCAGAATCAGGAACACCGCCGCGTACTGAACGGCAAATGCGACCAGCACCGTCGCCGTGTCCAGGCGGCCAAATGACGGGATGACTCGACGTAAAGGCACAACGAGCGGCGACGTCAGACGAAGAATGCCTTGTGCCAACGGGTTGCGGAAATCCGCACGCAGCCATGGTAGCCAGATGCGCAACAGCAGGACCAGGATATACAGGCTCGCCAGCGCTTCGATGATGTAGTGCAGTGCCTGCGGTAAGTTGCGTGGCATAAATTTCAGTCCCTTGCCGATTCATGCGCGGCGTCGGCGAGTTCGGTCGCCCGGTCCCGTGCCGCTGTGAGTGCAGCCGTGAAGATATCACGAATGCCTCGGGCCTCAAGTTCATCCAGTGCGGCGGCCGTCGTACCGCCCGGCGACCGTACGCGCGATATCAGGGTTTCCATTGTGTCGCCGGATTGCTGTGCAAGCAGCGTCGCACCGGCAGCGGTTTCCAGCGCGAGACGACTGGCCGTACGTTCATCGAGGCCCAGGTCGACGCCGGATTTCGCGATCATGTCGATCAACAGATAAAAATACGCGGGGCCGCTTCCTGATACGGCAGTGACTGCATCAATATCCGCTTCACTCGTGACGCTTACGACGGGACCGACTGCGGACAGGATGCTGTTTGCAGTCGCCAGCTGATCGGCGCTTGTCCGCGCATTGCCAAAAACAGCCGAAACACCCTTGCCGATCAGCGCCGGTTGGTTTGGCATGACCCGGATAACGGCGTTGCCGCCGCCCAGCCAGGTGTCGATGTCGTCGATCCGGGGTCCGGCTGCAATCGAGATAATCAATGGTCGGTGTGTCTTTACCGCCGGCGCCAGGTCCTTACAAACACCAGCCAGAACCTGTGGTTTCACCGCGAGCACGATACATTCGCTTCGCGCAACAATCGTCGCGTTGTCGTCACTGACGAATACGCCGGGCAAGGTTTCAAGGAGGAGCTGTCTTTGTGCACTCAGCTGCTCGGCAATCGCAATGCCGCGAGGATCAAAACCGGTGTCGAGCAAACCACCCGCAATGGCCCGCGTCATGTTGCCGCCGCCGATAAATCCAATTGTCGTCTTCGACATGCTAATTCCTTTCTCCGAACAGCGCAGTGCCGATTCGTACAATGGTTGCACCTTCCAGTATGGCGGCTCTGTAGTCCCCGCTCATGCCCATTGAAAGTGTGTCAGTTTCGATGCCGTCTTTGCGTAGCGACTCTGCCAATTCGCGAAGTCGGGCAAAGGGCTCGCGTTGTTCCTGCTCATCCGGTCGCTCCCTTGGCAGGCACATCAAGCCCCGTAGAGATAATCGCGGCAATTTGGAGACCGAAGCTGCCAGCGCCGGGAGCTCGTCGGCAGAGATACCGGACTTGGAGGCTTCGTTATCGATATTGACCTGCAGGCAGATATTGAGCTTGCCAAGCGTCTCCGGCCGCTGATCATTCAACCGGCGCGCCGTTTTCAGGTTGTCAATGGTGTGAACCCAGTCAAAGCTCTCGGCGACCACACGTGTTTTATTGTTCTGGAGGTGGCCGATGAAATGCCAGGTCAGGTTCCGCTTGCGGGTCTGGTCTATTTTTTCGAGCCCCTCCTGGACAAAGTTCTCGCCGAAATCGCCCAAGCCAGCGCTGGCGGCCTCCAGAACCTTTGAGACAGGCTGTTTTTTGCTCACGCCGAGCAATTTGACAGTGCCAGGCTCGCGACCGGCCGCTTTGGCAGCCGACGCCAGCAAATCTTTGATTAATGCTAGGTTTTCCGTGACTCCAATCACGTTTTAGTCCGTTTGCTTCGCTATACTAGGCTCAATTCAACGCCGGGTTATGGTAAGTCCGGCGTCACCAAATGAGGGAGAAATATGGCCGTCGACGTTGCCCAGCTTTTGTCGTTCACGGTAAAGAACAACGCCTCGGACCTGCACTTGTCAGGTGGCGTGCCGCCCATGATTCGCGTCGATGGTGACATCAAGCGTATCAACATGCCGGCGCTCACCCACAAGGATGTCAATAGCATGGTGTACGACATCATGAATGACAAGCAGCGCAAGGACTACGAGGAATACCTCGAGACCGATTTCTCCTTTGAAATTCCGAAGCTGGCTCGATTCCGTGTTAACGCCTTCAACCAGAATCGCGGCTCAGCGGCTGTTTTTCGAACCATTCCGTCCGAAATCCTGACACTCGATGATCTTGGCGCGCCGAAGATTTTCAAGGATATCTCGATGCATCCGCGAGGCATCGTCCTCGTCACCGGGCCGACCGGTTCCGGTAAGTCGACGACGCTGGCGGCGATGGTTGACTATATCAATGAGAACAAGCCGGATCACATCCTGACCATCGAGGACCCGATCGAGTTTGTTCACGAATCCAAGAAGTCCCTGATCAACCAGCGTGAAGTGCATCGCGACACACTGGGCTTTAATGAGGCACTTCGATCGGCTCTCCGTGAAGATCCGGATGTCATCCTGGTCGGCGAGCTTCGTGACCTCGAGACCATACGCCTGGCGCTGACCGGTGCTGAAACCGGTCACCTGGTGTTTGGCACACTGCATACAAGCTCTGCGGCCAAAACCATCGACCGAATTGTCGACGTGTTCCCGGCCGCAGAAAAAGAAATGGTTCGAGCGATGCTGTCCGAGTCACTGCGCGCCGTCATTTCGCAAACGCTTTTGAAGAAAGTGGGTGGCGGTCGTATTGCCGCGCACGAAATCATGATCGGCACACCCGCTATTCGTAACCTGATTCGTGAGGGCAAGATTGCGCAGATGTATTCGGCGATTCAGACCGGCCAGGGGTCAGGCATGCAGACGCTGGACCAGAATCTGAAGGAACTGCTGACCAAGGGCCTGATCAACAAGGAAGAGGCACGCTTTAGGGCGGCAAACAAAGAGAATTTCTAGGATCGCCCAGGCGGCCGGATTGGAGTAGAGCACAATGGAACGCGAACAAGCGGTACGACTAACGCAAAACCTGCTGCGCAAGATGGTCGAACGGGAAGGTTCGGACTTGTTCATCACAGCAGCGTTTCCGCCGGCCATCAAGGTCGACGGTACGATTCACAAGGCGACCGATACACCATTGTCCGCGGATCAGGCAGCGATCATGGTGCGCTCCATCATGAACGACAAGCAAATCAAGGAATTTGACGCCACCAAGGAAGCAAACTTCGCAATTGCGCCACAGGGCATTGGCCGTTTTCGCGTCAGCGCCTTTATTCAGCAAGGCATGGTAGGCGCTGTACTCAGAACCATTACGACCGAGATTCCGACCCTGGAAGACCTCGAGTTGCCGCCGATTCTGAAAGACGTCGTCATGAACAAGCGCGGACTCTGCATAATTGTCGGTGGTACCGGTTCCGGTAAGTCAACCACACTGGCTGCGATGATCGGTCACCGCAATGAGAACTCGCGAGGACATATTGTCTCAATTGAAGACCCGGTTGAGTACGTACATCCGCACAAGGGCTGCGTCATTACGCAGCGTGAGGTAGGCGTCGATACCGAGTCCTGGCACGCCGCACTAAAGAACACTTTGCGACAGGCGCCGGACGTTATTCTGATCGGCGAGATTCGTGACAAGGAAACGATGGAATATGGCATCCAGTTCGCCGAAACAGGACACCTTTGTCTTGCGACCCTGCACGCCAACAGCGCCAACCAGGCGCTTGATCGCATTATTAACTTTTTTCCGGAAGAGCGACGCCAGCAATTGTTGATGGACCTGTCTCTCAACACGAAGGCATTCATCTCGCAACGGCTGGTACCCCGAGAAGGCGGAATCGGCCGTGTCGCCGCAATGGAAATCATGTTGAACACGCCGCTGATCCAGGACCTGATCTTTAAAGGCGAGGTCGGGCAGATCAAAGAGATCATGGCCAAATCGACGCGGCTTGGCATGCAGACCTTCGATCAGGCGTTGTTCATGCTGTATGAAGACGGAGCTATCACTTACGAGGAGGCCATGCGCAATGCCGACTCGAAGAACGAGCTGCGCCTGAAGATCAAGTTGGAGAGCAAGCGCGATTCATCCGCTGCGGATCAGCAGGCCGAGAGCCTGGTAATTATGGAAGAGGATTCGGCTCGGACATTCTGAGCCTACAGGGACTAGAGAACGATGAACGTCAAACCGCTGTTTAAATTGATGGTAGAAAAAAAGGCGTCGGACCTTTTCTTCGCACCGTTCTCACCGGCCAAAATCAAGATCGAAGGCAAGATCATGCCGGTCAACAAGCTCGAAATGACGCCGAAGATGGTAAAGCAGGCGGCCATGGAGTTGATGACCGAAGAGCAGATGGAAGAATTCAACCGCGAGCTGGAAATCGACTTCGCATTGTCCGAGCAGGGTCTCGGCCGCTTTCGCGTCAACGTGTTTCACCAGCGCGGCAGCGTGTCCATGGTGCTGCGCTACATTACCTCCGAACTGCCAACGCTCGATGAACTCGGCATGCCGGACCAGCTCAAAGAGCTGGTCATGTTGCGGCGTGGCTTGATCCTGATGGTTGGTGCGACCGGCGCAGGCAAATCGACGACGCTGGCGGCGATGATCAATCATCGCAATGAGAAAACGTCCTCTCACATCATTACCATTGAAGATCCGATTGAATTCCTGCATCCGAACAAGCAGTCGATTATTAACC
>JAUHYO010000418.1 GCA_030426325.1 Gammaproteobacteria bacterium
GAACAGCAGAGGATTCACCCTGATCGAAGTGATGGTTGCACTGGTCATCGTATCGTTGTCGCTGATCGCGGTGACTGCCAGCATGAATCAGATGATCGATGCCGCAGAAACCATGCGCAACCGCACTTATGCGAGCTGGATAGCGCAGAACCGCATTACAGAGTTGCGCCTCGCATTCGCTACACCCGATGTGGGTACCAGCAGCGGTGAAGTTGAATACGCGAACACTGACTGGAGCTGGCGTGCTGTCGTGTCGGAAACCGGGGTTGAGGATCTCTACCGGATTGACGTTTCAGTATCGTTCGCCGGCAGTGATGATTCGATTCGTACGGTGACCGGTTTTGTTGGTCCGCCGGGTGTTCCTGGTGCGGCAAACTCGCCGTGGCGAAACGTACCTGCAGGACCCGACGATCCGGGGGGCGCCGAGGGATGACGCGCTTTCGAACCACGGGATTCACACTCATCGAAGTATTGGTTGCAATGGCCATTTTCGGCGTGCTGACGCTGCTTGCTTACATGGCCGTCGGGCAGACGCTATCGAATGCGGATATGTTGACGAGCCGCATGGACCGGCTGCAAGCCATACAGCGCACGATGCGCTACCTCGGCAACGACCTCACCAGCGCCTCGCCTCGCCCTGTGCGAAGCGAACTGGGCGACACCTACCTGCCGGCAATGATGGTGTCCGCAGCGAATGACTTCGCCCTGGCCGTCACGCACGGCGGTTGGACCAACCCTGCGGGCTTGCCGCGCAGCACCCAACAACGCACCGTCTACCTGCTCGAAGACGGCAAGTTGTTTCGGGTTTTTTATTCGGTGCTCGATGCGACTTACGCTAACGATGCCATTTCGACAGAGATTCTCGATGAGGTCGAACGGCTTGAGTTTCGCCTGGTCCAGGACAATGGGCAGACAACCAACCAGTGGCCACCTACCGGCGCCGGGGGCGCAAGCGGCGATCATGTGCGGCCACGCGCCGTCGAGATCATCCTGACACTGGAAGACGAAGGCGAAATTCGGCGCATTATCGAGGTCGCGTCGTGATTGCGCCTCGCCGGGCACGCGGCGTGGCGTTGATCACCGCCATGCTGATTACCGCAATCACCGGATCGCTGGCCGCCGCCCTCGCCTGGGACAATGCGCTCGATGTGCGTCGTACGATGGTGTTGTTATTCCATGAGCAAGGCATGCAGGTGGCCATGGGCGCCGAAACATGGATACGTAACATCTTGCGCGACGATGGTATCGACTCCCAAACGGATCACCTCGGCGAACTATGGGCCAGCGAATTGCCCGGTTTGCCGGTGGACAACAACTCTGTGCAGGGTGCCGTCGCCGGCAAAATTGAGGATCTGAACGGACGACTGAACGTGAACAACTTGATCGATGGCAATGGTGACCTCGATCAGACCGTACTGGAACAGTTCCAGAGGCTGCTTATCATCCTCGACCTGGACCCGCGATTTGCCGGCCTTGCCTACGACTGGATTGACGCCGACGACAACGCGAGCTTCCCGGACGGTGCGGAAGATGCCATTTATACCGGCCTGACACCGCCGTATCGAACCTTCAACCGCAGCCTGGTCAATGTGACCGAGCTTGCGGCGCTCGAGGGCATGGACAAAGAGAGTTTCGACATCCTTCTTCCCCACATCACGGCGCTGCCGCGCGGCACGACGATAAACGTCAATACCGCCACCCCGGCCGTACTGCAATCGCTGGATGCGAATCTTGACCCATCCACTGTAGAAAGTTTGCTCTCGCTTCGCGAAGAAGGTGGCTTCCCTGATGATTTCGCGCAGACTTTCAGTACACTGGTTCAACCGGAGATGCTCGCCAAACTCGGCGACACCAGCAACTATTTTCAATTGAAGGCAGTCGTGCAGATTGATACGGTTCGTGTCACCTACTTCAGCGTGATGTTGCGGAGTCCGAATGGCGGGCCGGTAACCACGATTCTTCGCAGCCTGGGAACCATCTGAGCATGCCAGAGTATTTAGTCATACGGCTCGGCGCCGAGGACCAGCCCGTTGAATGGATGCTGGCAGACGACACCGGGACGCGCCGCAGTGAGGTCTCACGGGGTACGCTGACACAAGCAGCGGCTTCGGCTGAAGACCGGCCTGTTATCGCACTCGTATCCGCGGTCGATATCCTGACCGCAACTGTCAATATGCCGATGCGATCCGCGTCGAAAATCCGCGCCGCGTTGCCGTATGCGCTGGAAGAAAACCTGGCCCAGGACCTGGGCGATTTGCATTTCGCGATCGGGGAGCGCCGGGCCGACAATCGCCTGCCGGTT
>JAUHYO010000076.1 GCA_030426325.1 Gammaproteobacteria bacterium
AAATGCCAATCAATGCGAGCAAAACGGGCATGTTCTCGTCCAGCGGGGACTGTCGAAAATGCAGATCCATGCGGCGACCGCCTGACAATACAGCCTTGAACGTGTCCATGCCGACAACCAGCGCCAGCGACAGGCCGACCGCTGACCATAGCGAATACCGTCCGCCAACCCAGTCCCAGAACCCGAATCGGAAATCGCTGCGAATCCCGAAGTCGTCCATTGCCTCGTGGTTCGTCGACGCCGCGACAAAATGATACTGCACCGCAAGCTCGTCCAGTTTGTCGATAACCCAGGCCCGCGCTGCTTTCGCGTTGGTCATTGTTTCCAACGTCGTGAAGGTTTTTGAACACACGACAAACAACGTCGTCTCCGGATCGAGCTCCTGTGTCAAGTCGTCGAGCTGCGTACCGTCAATATTCGACACGCTGTGAAATCGCATGCCGTCTTTCCAGTAAGTACGCAACGCACGACTCGCCATTACCGGACCAAGGTCCGACCCACCGATTCCGATATTGACAATGTCTGTGAGCTTTTTGCCTGTACTCCCCTTGATCACACCGCTGTGAACCTGGTCGACGAAGGATTCCATTTTCGTCAAGACTTCCCACACTTCGGCAACACCGGGAGTCTCGAGCGCGACGGTATCAGCGATCTTGGCCCTTAGCGCGACATGCAAAACAGCGCGACCTTCTGTTTTGTTGATCGTCTCACCGGCAAACATCGCCTCAATGGCTGCCGGAACATCGGCCTGCCGGGCGAGTTGCGTCAGCATCTTGCGCGTTGCGGCTGTCAGGTGGTTTTTGGAGTAGTCGAGCAGCAAGTCGCCAGAGCGAAGCTCGAATTTCGATGCCCGCTTCTTGTCGCGGGCAAAAAGCGCCCGAAGGTGCGTCTCACGCACATCGTCACGATAGTGCTCTGCCAGCTTCTTCCAGGCAGGCAGGTCGGTCGGATAACGAGCAGAGAGTTTTCTGTCGGTGTATTTATTCGCCACTATTCAGCTGCTTTGTTTAAGGTCGGTCCCATAGTACTCAAGATACCATTCGACAAAGCGCTTTACACCGACTTCAATCGGCGTGCTCGGCCGATAACCTACGTCGATCGACAGATCGGTGGTATCCGCCCAAGTGTCTTTCACGTCGCCATCCTGCATTGGCAATAAATTTTTCTCCGCTTTCTTACCAATGCTTTCTTCAATCAACTCGATAAAACGCATCAAGTCAACAGGCTGCTGGTTGCCAATATTGTAAATTCGATAAGGTGCGCGGCTACTTGCTGGATCCGGATCAGACGAGTCCCATTGGCCGTTCCCGGTAGCCGTTCGGTCCATCGTCCGGATAACCCCTTCTACAATATCGTCAACATAAGTGAAGTCCCGACTGTGGTTGCCATAGTTGTATACATCAATCGGTCTGCCCTCAATAATGTTTTTCGCAAATTTTATTGGCGACATATCCGGTCTGCCATACGGCCCATAAATGGTAAAGAATCGCAGTCCGGTAGTTGGCAGTTTATATAGATGCGAATACGTGTGGGCCATTAACTCATTCGACTTCTTGGTGGCTCCATACAACGCCAGTGGGTGGTCCACATTGTGGTGAGTCGAGTAGGGCATCGACGTATTCGCGCCATAGACTGAACTCGATGAAGCAAATACCAAATGCTCGACGTCGTTATGCCGGCATCCCTCCAGCACATGAAGCGTACCGACGACATTGCTTTCAATAAACGAGTGTGGATTTTCGATCGAGTAACGAACGCCCGCCTGGGCCCCAAGATGAACAACTTTCTGGAACTGCTCTTCTTTGAATAGCCTCTCCATACCGTCACGATCAGCGAGATCAATTCGCCGCATGTCAAAATCATCGTAATTCTCAAGTATGGTGGCTCGTGCTTCTTTCAAACTAACGTCGTAGTAGTCGTTGAAATTATCGAGACCGACAACGGTGTCGCCCCGCTCCAAGAGTTGCCGGGCGGAATGAAAACCAATGAAACCGGCTGCACCTGTAACCAGAATTTTCAATTCGCTCACTTGGCGACCGTTGGCCGCTGCTAAAGTCGATCGTCTACCGCGTCAGATGGCAATACGTACTTGATATCATAAAGAACGGAATTGTCTTTGCAGAATGCCTTGATACCTTTTTCACCCAACTCTCGGAAGGTGTCGTGCGCGACCGCGATGACAACGACATCATACTCGCCCTTTTTCGGTTCTTTGACCAGGTCAATATCCGAGTGCTTGCGCACTTCCTTCGGGTCAACCCATGGATCGAAGACGTCAACATTGCAACCATATGACGCCATTTCCGAAATGATATCCAACACCTTCGAGTTTCGAATGTCAGGGCAGTTCTCTTTGAATGTCAGGCCCAGTACGAGGACTTTCGCTCCCCGCGGCTGTATGCTTTTTTCAAGCATCTTTTTGATAACCTGACCTGCAACGTAGAGCGGCATATTGTCGTTGATGCGCCGGCACGCCAGAATCATTTGCGGGTGATACCCCAGTCGCTGCGCCTTAAAGGTCAAATAGTACGGGTCGACTCCTATGCAGTGGCCGCCAACCAGTCCGGGTCGAAAGTTTAGGAAGTTCCATTTGGTGCCAGCTGCCTTCAGGACGTCCTCAGTATCGATGCCTACGCGCTCAAAGATCATTGCTAGTTCATTCACGAGTGCAATATTCACATCGCGCTGCGTGTTTTCTATCACTTTTGATGCCTCCGCGACCTTGATACTTGGCGCTTTGTGAGTACCCGCAGTGATAATGGATCGATAAACCTGATCAACATAGTCGGCCGCTTCCGGCGTCGAGCCTGAAGTAACCTTTGGGATGGATGGCAGACGGCGCTCTTTATCACCGGGATTGATTCTCTCAGGACTGTAACCGACGAAGAAGTCCTCATTCATTTTCAGCTTCGATTCCTCTTCGATGAACGGAACGCAATATTCTTCGGTGGCACCCGGGTAAACCGTCGATTCGTAAACGACAGTGTCTCCCCTGCTGATTACCCGACCCAGAATCTGGCTTGCCGATTTCAGCGGCGTCAGTACCGGCCGATTGCTCTCGCCAACAGGGGTAGGCACGGTAACAATATAAAAATTGCAGTCACTGATCTCCGCCGCATTGGACGTAAAGCGCAACTGGCCCGCACTCGCCAATTCTTCTGGCGAGCATTCCAGCGTCGAGTCTTCGCCTCGCGCCAGCGACGATACGCGATTTGTATTGATGTCGTACCCGACCGTCGGATACTTCTTCCCAAACTCAACCGCCAGCGGCAGCCCAACATAGCCAAGGCCGATAATGCCGATGCGGATGTCTTTAATATTGAATGACATACGGGTTCCAGTGAAAAGTCAGGCGCTTAAATAGCACAGATTCGGGAGGATTTCGCGGTCTCTCGTCGCAACACGCAGTGAGACACGTATCAAAGCGCCTCATAGACATCAAGGTACGCACGGGTCATTTGCCCAACATCGAACATTTTGGCCTTTTCTCGATTCCCGGCCTGAATTTCCGCCAGCTTTTCCGGGTCCTGCAATAGGTCATCAATTGCCGATACGATCGCTTCTGGCTGCCCCGGCGGGACAAGCCTGCCGTTCACCTTGTCCGCCATGACGTCGGGTATGCCATCCACATTGGACGCAACAATCGGCAACCCGAAGTGCATAGCATCGAGCAACGTGGAACCCAAAGCCTCGTGCAGTGAGGGGTACAGAAACACGTCAAAGCTCGCCAGGTAGTCGCCGACGTTTTCCACCCAGCCGGTTAGTTCAATATTCCGGAGGCCTCCAATCGCCTCGCGATACCGCCTCTCATCCTCGCCATCCCCACAAATCACAAACTGCCAGTCCGGCCGCGACTCCTCGACCTGGCGCGCCACGTCAATGATGGTCATCTGCCCCTTGTGCGAGTTCACCAGTGCGCCGATGTGGCCGATAAGTGTTTTTCCAGGGTATCGGCCTCGAATAGCCTCGACTGCAGCGCTGTCCGCCACGAACCCCGAATGCGCATCCGGGATGATAGCGGGTTGTGCGCCATTGAAGCGGGCTCGAATCGATCGCACAACGGCACTGGAAATCGCCACAATGCGTCCTGCGCGCTGGTAGGCCCAGCGTCGCAACATCCGGTCCTTTTGCGGCGCGACGACGCGACGCGTAATGATGTACGGAATGCCAAATAGGAGATTCGCGACCAGGCCGCCGTAGACGGTCCTGCCCTCGTGCGCATGCACGACGCGGCAGCCGCGCGCCGCCCAACCCGCCGCGATCGGATTGGAGGCGACCTCGCAGACCTCCAGACCAGGAATATCGCGGCAACGGGCCTTCAGGGTATTGCCGCGCTTGATGACCAGGCGCTGCGAATACCCCTGGGCCGCAAGCTCACGGATCAGAATTTCAGTCTGCCGCTCGCCTCCGCGATAGTCCTTCGCCAGATTCAGGTGACAATAGTCAATGTCCGGCTCAGACACACCGGTCTAACCGAAGTGCGGCATGTACCACAGCGCCAGCAAACCTGTGATCGTCATCGTAATCATGTATGGAAACGCCATGACCACCATGCGGCCATAAGACAGGCGAATCAGCGGTGCGAGCGCCGATGTCAGCAGGAACAGGAAAGCGGCCTGGCCGTTCGGCGTGGCAACTGACGGAATGTTCGTACCGGTATTGATCGCCACGGCGAGCAAGTCGAAGTGCTCCCGGGTAATCGCTCCGGACTTGTACATTTCCTCGACTTCTCCAATGTAAACGGTCGCGACGAAAACGTTGTCACTGATCATCGACAACACGCCATTGGCCATATAGAACAGCGCCTCCTGCAACTTGCCGTCATAGGTCATGACCCAGTGTATGACCGGTTTGAACAACCCCTGGTGATCAATGACCGCAACGATTGCGAAAAACACGACCAACAGCGCGGTAAACGGCAGGGCCTCTTCAAACGCGTGTCCGATCCGGTGCTCTTCGGTAATGCCGTTAAACGCAGTCGCAAGCACGATTACCATCAAACCAACCATTCCCGGCGCCGCCAGGCCAAATCCGAGGGCGATGATCAGCAGTACAGCGACTACGCCCTGCACTGCGATGATCATGATGTCCGACTTTGTACGTTTTTCCGCCATCTGATTGTCGAAACTCTCCAGGACCTCTCGAACTTTCGGCGACAGCTCAGTGCCATAACCAAACGATCGGGTCAGCTCAAGCACAATGCAGGTGATCAATCCGACGGCCAGCACCGGCATCGAGATGTGGGCCATGCGAATGAAAAATTCAATGAAGGACCAGCCCATGACTTCAGCGATCAGCAAATTCTGAGGCTCACCAACCATCGTCGTGACCCCGCCCAGTGCCGTTCCGACGGCACCGTGCATCATCAGGCTGCGCAAGAACGCCCGGAACTGTTCCAGGTCTGCGCGATGCAGCTCGACCACCTCATCGTCACTGCCATGATCGTGGCTGTGATCCCATTGCTTGCCCGAGGCAACCTTATGGTAGACGCCGAAGAAACCAACAGCCACCGTGATAATGACAGCCGTAACCGTCAATGCATCGAGAAACGCCGACAGGAACGCTGCCGCGAAAGAGAACATTAGCGACAGCAGGATTTTCGAGCGCACGCCCAGCAGGATCTTGGTAAACGTGTACAGCAGCATATCGCGCAGGAAGTAAATGCCAGCCACCATGAACATCAGCAGCATGATGACTTCGAAATTGGCTTCCGCTTCGTGCAATACATGCTCAGGCGACGCAAGGCCCATCACAATCGCCTGGATAGCGAGTAGTCCACCCGGCTGCAGCGGGTAGCACTTCAATGCCATCGCCAGCGTAAATATGAACTCGATCACCAGCACCCAGCTTGCAAGGTGCGGATTGATCAATACAAGCACCGGATTGATGATCAGGAATCCGATAATCGTGAGTTTGTACCAACTCGGAGAATTTCCGAGAAAGTTCTGACGAAGTGCCTCTGACATCGTGCGGGCCATACGGTCGTATCCTTATTGGTGTTGCTTCAAATTGAGTTGCTTCCGCCGAAGCGAACCGTTGATTCTAGTCAAAATCCCAGACGCACGCACCGGATTCGCGAATTTTCTCCAGCATACCATTGTGGGCGGCGATTTCTTCGGCTGTTGCCTGAATGACCGGGAGGTCGAATGTGGGAGTCGCGGCCGGACGCTGTGCGTCCTGTCCGGGCGACGCTCCCGAATTTTTTTCCTTTGATTCCGACGACTCTTCGTCCAGCAGCAATGCGGTCTGCCCGCCGGTCATCGCGAGATATACATTCGCGAGCAGTTCAGAGTCGATCAGTGCACCGTGGACATCGCGTTTGGTTGCATCAACGTCGTAACGTTTGCACAAAGCATCGAGACTGTTGCGTTGTCCCGGGTGCATTTCGCGCGCCATTGTGAGCGTGTCGAGAATGCTTGCATGCGCTTCAATCGACGGCTCAGGGTGTTTCATCAGATGAAGCTCGTGATCGAGAAACCCGACGTCGAAACTTGCGTTGTGAATGATTAGCTCGGCGCCTTTGATAAACGCCAGGAACTCATCAACAACTTCGGGAAACCTCGGCGCTGTATCCAGGTCGGCACGGCTGATGCCGTGCACGCGCTCCGCACCTTCATCGATGTCGCGGTCCGGATTCAAAAAGCGGTGAAACTCGCGGCCGGTGAGACGGCGATTCACCAGCTCAAGGCAACCGATCTCAATGATGCGGTGACCGTTCTTGGTCGAGAGGCCTGTTGTCTCGGTGTCGAGGACAATTTGTCTCATAGTTCGTCTATACCGCGATTGGCCAGTTCGTCGGCCATTTCATTGCCGGGATTGCCGTCATGTCCCCGCACCCATCGCCAGTCGATGTTGTGCCGTTCGGCGGCTGCATCGAGTGCCTGCCACAGGTCCTGGTTCTTGACCGGCTTTCTTGCCGCCGTTTTCCAGCCGCGTTTCTTCCAGTTCGGCATCCAGTCATTGATGCCATCCATGACGTATTTCGAGTCGGTGTAGAGAGTGACATTACTGCGCGAACGCAGCGCATTCAACGCTTCGATAGCCGCGGTCAGCTCCATCCGGTTGTTGGTCGTTTCCGGTTCGCCGCCGTGCAGCGTCTTCTGCCGGGAACCTGCGATCAGCAAGGCGCCCCAACCGCCCGGACCGGGATTTCCCCTGCATGCGCCGTCGGTGTAAATCTCAATGGTTTTCGTCAAAACGGATTCGGGCAACTCGGGTTGATGGTTCGGCCAGCCCGGCAACCACTTTGGGCTGACGTCGCCACAGCGGCCTGACCGGGGTCAGCGTGCTGACTCGTTTCTGCGCCGAGAGCATATAGCATGCCGATAACTCCGGCCACCATGCCTGGCCCCGGCGTTCCCACTTGTTCGAGGCGCGCGCCTTGTTCCCCGGCAGCGGCCAGCGGAAGAAATAACGGCAGGTACCGTGAATGCGCATGTCGAGCAGCTTCAGCCAGTCCCGCAGCCGCCGCTCCGATATCAGGTTCTCCGCCCCGGGCGGAATGCCCGCGCCGGGAATGAGCCTGCGCAGCCCCCAGAGGCCACCCGGCTTGAACCCCAGGATGATCAGCCGTCCGTCCCGGCGCAGAATTCGGTCGACCTCCCGGAGAATGGCGTGCGGGCGATCGCTGTAGTCCAGCGTATGGGGCAGCAGCACGGCGTCGATGGAATCGCTGGCGATGGGCAATTGGTGCAGCCTGCCGACCGCTGACGGCCCGCCGCGGGCCGTTTCTGCGAGCAGCAGGCAGCGCTGGGTCCGGGTAAAGCGCAGAAAGGCAAGCTTGTCGCCCCAGACGCCCAGTTGCAGGCATTGCTCGCCAAAAACGCCGTCCAGCGCCTCCTCGACAACGCGGACCTCCTGCTGCAGCAGGGCCTCGCCCAACGGGGTTTTCAGCCACTCTTCAGTGATTTGTGAACAATCCACTTGCACTCGTTTACCGCCTCAGTAGGATAGTCCGATGTCTAACTTAAGCTCAGCGTCCATGCGGCGATTATCGCAAAGAATTCTCCCGGTGGGTGCCATCGGCGTCACCTTTTTCCTGTTTGCCGCCAATGCGGGCTGGGCCAACCCGGCCGAGCTTCGCAATGATGCCAGCGCGGATGCGGCTTTTTCACTGGAACTGGTCTCACCGGTGGCCGGCATTGAATTGCTGTCATCGCCCGTTGCCACAGACGACATTCTGGACCGCCTTCGGCGTGGTTTCACACTGAGTTATGACGACAATCATCGGACCGCCGCTGAAAAACAGTGGTTCGTCAAGCACCCGGACTACCTGAATCGTGTTTTCACGCGTGCGCAACGTTACCTGCCGCACATCGTAGCCGAACTCGAGCGCCGCAACCTGCCGCTTGAACTGGCGTTGCTGCCCATTGTCGAGAGCGCTTACGATCCGTTTGCCTATTCGCATGGCCGCGCGGCCGGTCTCTGGCAGATGATTCCGGGCACGGCGAAGCGATTCGGGATCAAGCAAAACTGGTGGTACGACGGCCGCCGGGACGTCGTTGACTCAACGCGCGCGGCACTCGACTACCTTGAATACCTGCACGACTTTAATGACGGCAACTGGCTAAACGCAATCGCATCTTACAATTCCGGCGAAGGCAATGTGCGGCGCGCGGTACAACGCAACACCAAATCCAACAAGCCGACGAATTTCTGGGCTTTGAGTCTGCCAAGGGAAACCAGCATGTACGTGCCGAAGTTGCTGGCGCTGGTCGAAATTGTCGCGGATCCGGCGAAGTACAACCTGGCTCTGCCGATCATTGCCAATGAGCCTCAGTTTGTTGTTGCAGACATCGGTGGACAACTGGATCTGGCACTCGCTGCGGAACTCGCCGGCGTCGACGTGGACACAATTTACCAGTTCAATCCTGGTTACAATCGCTGGTCTACCGATCCGGGCGGACCGCACAACCTGGTTATGCCGGTAGAAGTCGCCGAAGAATTTGCAGTCGCACTTGCCGAGGTTCCGCCGTCGGAGCGTGTTCGCTGGCAACGTCACAAAGTGAAAAATGGCGAGGCCATTTCGCAGATCGCGGACAAGTACAACACGACCGTCGCCACAATTCGCTCCGCAAACAACCTGCGCAGCAATACCATTCGTGCAGGTGACCACCTGATGATCCCGGTTGCGACCAAGCCACTCAGCGCATACAGCAAGAGCGCCGAGGCGCGGCTGGCAAAAACGCAGAACCGAACACGCAAGGGCAACAAGGTCGAACACATCGTCGCCAGTGGCGAATCGTTCTGGACGATATCCCGGCGCTACAATGTCGGCACGCGTGAACTCGCAGCCTGGAATGGCATGGCGCCCAGGGACACCTTGTCGATTGGCAAAAAACTTGTGGTCTGGACCGATGCCGATGTGGACTCACCGCGCACATCGCCGACACAGGCTCTGGGCAACACCACGCGCAAACTCAATTACACGGTCCGCAACGGCGACTCCCTGTACGTCATCGCCCGCCGGTTCCGTGTCGGCATCGACCAGATCGCGCGCTGGAATAATATCGATCGAAACAAGATCCTGCGGCCAGGCCAGAAGCTCACCATGTACGTGGATGTCACCGCCCAGTCGAGCTAGAATACGCGCCTCATTTCTCGACAGGAAAACGCTATGGGCTTTATGGCCGGCAAGAAGGCACTCATCGTTGGTGTCGCAAGTGATCGCTCCATTGCTGCAGGCATCGCCGAGGCTTTTGCCCGCGAAGGCTGTGAAATCGCGTTTACCTACCAGAACGAGAAACTGAAGAGCCGGGTCGAGAAACTCTCTGATCGCCTGGGCCAAAACACCGAATTGCTATTCCCCTGCGACGTCACATCTGACGACGAAATTGCGGCCGTCTTCACGAGCCTTGGCAAGCACTGGGACGGACTCGACATCATCGTGCATTCCGTTGGCTTCGCTCCGCGCGAACAACTCGCCGGCGGCTTTGTCGAATCCATCACCCGCGAGGGCTATGCCATTTCACATGACATCTCGGCATACAGCCTGGCAGCACTGGCGAAGGCGGGGCTGCCCATGATGGAAGGCCGCGATGCATCGATGCTGACACTGACCTACGACGCGGCGACCAAGGTCGTGCCTAACTACAATGTCATGGGTCTGGCGAAGGCCAGCCTGGAGGCCTGTGTGAGATTCCTGGCGGCGGATCTTGGGCCAAAGGGCATTCGGGTCAACGCCATCTCGGCAGGTGCCGTCAAGACACTTGCTGCGGCAGGCATCGGTGGCTTCCGCAAGATGCTCAACTACGCCGAGAAGGCCTCACCACTGCGCCGCACCGTCACGATCGAGGAAGTCGGCAATACCGCCGCATTCCTTTGCTCCGACCTGGCCTCAGGCATTACCGGCGAAACAACCTTCGTCGACGCCGGCGTCAACATCATGGGCATGGTTTTCGACGAAGACTAATTAGGGTGGCAGTCACCGTAACTCCGTTAGTGAGTTTTGGTGACTGCCACCGTAATTTAGAGGGCGACTTTGGTTTCCTCGCCTTCCAGCCGTGCGATGATGGTTGCGCAGCACACGTCGCCCCAGATATTGATGCTCGTGCGGCACATGTCGAGGATGCGGTCAAAAACCATCAACACGCCTATGGCTTCGACCGGTAGTCCGATCGCGCCAAGTATGATGGCGATCGCGACCAGCGAGGCGGATGGCACGCCCGCAACACCTATAGACGTCATCAACGCGATTGTGACGATCGTGAACTGCACACCGAAGGTCAGTTCGAGTCCGTAGGCCTGCGCGAGGAATAGCGCCGCTGCACATTCATACAACGCCGTACCGTTCATGTTGACCGTTGCGCCGAGCGGCAGGACAAAGCTCGAAATCTTGTTGGACACGCCGATACGGTCTTCCACGCATTCGATTGTCACCGGCAGCGTAGCCGATGACGACGCGGTCGAGAACGCCGTCAGCATCGCCTGCGACGCGCCGACGATGGTCTTGAAGGGATTTACCCGGCCCACAAACCTCAACAACAAGGGCAGTGTCACGAGTGCATGCAGTGCCAGCGCGACCAGAACTGCAATAGCGAAAATAGCCAATGGACCGGCCGCTTTGAGCCCCGCCTCAGCGATCACTCTGCCAACCAGGCCGAACACGCCAAGCGGCGCAAACTTCATGATCCATTCCGTCATTTTCATCATGACGTGGAATACGCCGTTCCAGAACTTGAACAACGGTTCCGCGAAGTCATGCGACAGGTGCGTCATGAAATAGCCGAACAGGATCGCGAAAAATATCAGTCCCAGCATCTGACCGTCGGCCGCCGCCTCAACGACATTTTCCGGGATCATGCGCAGGAAAATTTCCGCGACATCACTCGCGTCCTTATCGCCAACTTTCGCTGCAACCTCTTCTGCCGTTGCGGTGAACGCGAGCTCATCGCGGGCCGGCTCGCCATCGGAGTTGAATCCCGGGCCGATCGCATTGATGACAAACAGACCGACGAGAATTGCGGCGAGGGT
>JAUHYO010000419.1 GCA_030426325.1 Gammaproteobacteria bacterium
GTTCGGACGGTATTTCGGTGACGTAGTAGACGTCTCCGGGCATGATCTGAAATCCGGTCAGCTGTTCCAGTATCGGTACAACTGTCGGTACCGACAGCGCAAGCAGAATGCCAAATACGACACCGATTGCCACACCCAGCCAGCCAATAATCGCGCCCTGAACAAAAAAGATTTTGACGACTCCTTGTGGCGCCATTCCAAGGGTTCTGAGGACCGCGATATCCGTCGTTTTATCGGTGACAACCATGACGAGGCTCGCAACGATGTTAAACGCAGCAACGCCGATAATCAGGGATAAAATCAACGACATCATCATCTTTTCCAGTCGTATGGCACGAAAATAGCTGCCGTTCTCGATCGTCCAGTCACTACTCGTATACCGGTCACCGAGTTGCTGCTGCAATGACTGCGCGATTGCCGGAGCGGCCATGACATCGTCTGCACGGAATCGAATCGACGACGCCGATGCATTGAGATCGAGAATGCCTGCAACATCGTCGATGTGTGCGAGCGCCAGCACACCGTCGTGGTCCTGCAGGCCGGCCTCGAAAATGCCGCGAGTTACGAAGCGCTCAAGAACGGGTTCGACTGTGCCGTCTCCGACTGGCCGGGGCACCAGCAAGATAACGCTGTCGCCAATTCGGGCACCAATATTGTAGGCCAGGATGCGACCGAGAATGATCCCCCGCTCACCGGCCTGAAGTCCATCGAGACGGCCTTCGACGAGATTGATCCGACCTTCAGACAATGCCGTCTCAAACGCCGGATCGATTCCGTGCACGACGACGGCTACCAGGTCCTGGCCCGACTGGATCATGCCTTCCATTTCAATAAACGGAGCTGCCGCGGTTACCCCTGATTCGGCATTTACCTTTTCCCGCAACGCGATCCAGTCTTCGCCTGGCGGTCGCCGCTATTTCGCCATGCGCCGACATGCTCAGCAGGCGATTGCGAAGTTCGCCCTCGAAGCCATTCATGACGGACAGTATGACGATCAAGGCGGCCACGCCCAGGGCGATCCCGAGCAGGGATATCAGGGTAATAAAGGAAACGAAGGCCGTGCGCCGCTTGGCTCGCAAATAGCGCAGTCCGACGAAAAGTTCGACTGGGTTCAGCATCGGCTGGCATTAAACCACATTCATCGACTTGTGACGCAGTTCGCATAGGGATGCGCTCGCCGGGATGGTATAGTTCTCGGACCACACATGGGAGTAGTACCAATGTTCAAGCTGCGAATCGTATCTGCCCTCGCTCTTTTGCTGGCTTTCGGCACACTGGCACACGCCGAGACCGTCAAAATGGTCGGCGCGACAGCAGGATCGGACGACGGACGGCCAACCCGTGGAATGACACAGGCGAGTGTCCAGTCCAAGTACGGCAGCCCTGTATCCACGCGATCACCGGTCGGCGACCCGCCGATCACGCGCTGGGAATATTCGGATTTCGTCGTATTTTTTGAATATGACAAGGTGATCCACGCCGTCGTAAAACGCTGATCCGGCAGAATTGACCAGGGCCCGGGACGGAAACGTCCCGGGCTTTTTTGTGTCTGTGTAATAATCGCGTCCCTTTGATCCCTGAACGGTAGTCTGGAACGACAAAGCACAGTGACTTATTCATTACTAAGACCCGGCAATGCCCTTTTGCCGGAGCCAGGGCAAGAGACTTCATGGGGCCGCCTGATTGGCGCCAGCGTCGCGCTGGCCGCCACCGAACTGGCCCAGTGGCTGGCCGAAGGCAAAGGCCGGCCATTGCTCTTGCTCGCGGAGGATTCCCGCCACGCGGACCAACTCGAGGCCGAGTGCCGCTATTTCGCCGGCGACTCGATTGCAGTCGAACATTTTGTCGAGTGGGAAACCCTGCCCTGGGACAGCTTCTCACCCCACCAGGACATCGTCTCGCAACGCCTGCGTGTGCTGACGGAATTGCCGTCCATGCGTCGCGGAATCATCATTGCAACACCGACGGTCATCCACCAGCGATTACCCCCGGTTGACTACATCGCTGCACGCTCTTTGTCGCTCACCCGCGGTCAGACACTGCCGCGAGAAGAGTTCACCCGCTCGCTGGCCGGTGCCGGCTATCTCCGGGTTCCCCAGGTTTCGGAGCACGGAGAATTTGCGGTTCGCGGTTCGCTGATTGACATTTTTCCTATGGGAGCCGATGCGCCGGTACGTATCGATTTTTTCGATGACGATATTGAGTCATTACGTTTTTTTTCACCGGATAACCAGTTGTCGGGCGAGAAGGTCGAAACCATTCGCATTCTCCCGGCGCGTGAGAT
>JAUHYO010000077.1 GCA_030426325.1 Gammaproteobacteria bacterium
TGCCCGTCCTCGAGCAGCAGGACGCTGTCGGCGTTGAGGCGATTGAAGCGATAATTGGCCGGGTCGATTCGCTTTGTTCCCTGTCGGTACGCGAGCTGAAAGTTGTCGCGGAACAGTTCCACGGTGTCGACGCCATGCATCTCCCAGGGCAGGGCAAGCAACAGTACGTCCAGCTCGCCATCCATCAGACGGTCATAAATCCTCTGGGTCTGGTCCTCAATCAACAGTAGCTTCAGATTGGGGTAGTCCTTTCGAAGTTTTGGCAAAGTGCCGGGCAGAAGAAAGGGTGCAATGGTGGGAATAACGCCGAGCCTGAGTTCCCCGCAAAGGGGTTTCGGGTCGCCACGTGCCAGGTCGACCAGGCTTTCAACGTCACGCAGTACCAGGCGTGCCATGGTGGCGATGCTCTGGCCTGTCGCCGTAATCGTGACGTTACGATTGGTTCGGTCCACAAGATCGGCGTCCAGCGTGGACTCCAGCTCACGAATGGCGTTGCTGAAGGCGGACTGCGAGACAAAGCAGGCCTCGGCCGCCCGCCCGAAGTGTTCTTCATCGGTGAGTGCGACGAAATATCGGAGCTGCTTGAGTGTTGGAATTCGCATATTCACAAAATAGCATATTATATTCGGAATAATCCATTTTACGGAACAAGTTTCACTGCGTACGATTGCCGCTCACTCAATAAATGCAGGAAATCGACAATGGAAATCAGCCTCGGAATCAGCAACGCACATCGCGAGAAGATCGCAGCGGGCCTGTCGGGCCTGTTGGCCGACAGCTACACGCTTTACCTCAAAACGCACAATTTTCACTGGAATGTGGAAGGCCCACTTTTTAACACCTTGCATCTGATGTTTGAGACGCAATACACGGAGCTTTCTGCGGCGGTAGACCAGATTGCGGAGCGCATTCGTGCGCTGGGAATCAAAGCGCCGGGCAGCTATTCGGAATTCGGAAAACTGACGTCGATCGACGAGGCCAGCGGTAACGAGTCGGCCGAAGAGATGATTCGGCAGCTGGTACTGGGTCAGGAAGCGGTCGTACGAACGGCGCGCGCCATATTCCCGACCGCGGATGAAGCGAATGATGAGCCTACAGCAGACTTGCTGACACAGCGCATGCAAGTTCACGAAAAAAATGCCTGGATGCTTCGCAGCATGCTGGCTTGATTGAAACCAAGGAGAAATTGAATGTTAAAGAATATTGAAGGAAATCGCATACCCGACGTAACGTTTAGAACCCGTCGTGACCACGAGTGGGTCGACGTGACGAGCGCCGAGATTTTTGATGGCAAGGCGGTTGTGCTGTTTTCGCTACCGGGCGCATTTACGCCGACATGTTCGTCGTCGCATGTGCCTCGCTACAACCAGCTTGCGCCGTTGTTCAACAAGAATGGCGTTGACGACATCATCTGTGTCTCGGTCAATGACGCATTCGTGATGAATGAGTGGAAGCGAAGCCAGAACGCGAATCGCGTGACGTTCCTGCCCGATGGCAATGGTGAATTCACCGACAAGATGGGCCTGCTCGTCGACAAGGACAACCTCGGATTCGGCAAGCGCTCATGGCGTTACTCCATGCTGGTTCGTGACGGTGTCATTGAGAAAATGTTCATCGAGCCGGAAGAAGATGGTGACCCGTACGGCGTATCCGATGCGGACACGATGCTCGAGTACCTGGCACCGGAAGGTGAAAAGCCGCACGACGTCGCCGTTTTCACACGCGAAGGTTGCCCGTTCTGCGTCCGTGCGAAGGGCCTGCTGAAAGACGCCGGCATCGAGTACGAAGAGCTGGTGTTGAACCGTGACTACACGGATCAGACGCTGCGCGCGGTCTCGGCACGCATTACCTACCCGCAGGTGTTTATCGATGGCAAGCATATCGGCGGATCGGATGATCTTGCCGAATGGCTGGAGCAAGGCGCCGCCGGCAGCACCCGCAACGCGGCCTGAGCGTTTTAAGCTAGAGGTCCGAATCTGGCTAGTCTGGGTTCCGGCGAGGCGTATACTTTGCGCATGCTCCGGAACCCAGACACAGACAGCAAGATCTTCGAACAAGCGAGACTGTCTCGCGACGCCCGCTTTGACGGGCGTTTTTTCATTGGCGTCAAGACGACCGGCATCTATTGCCGGCCTGTCTGTCCGGCCAATTCCCCCAAGAGCGAAAACATTACGTTCTATCCCACGGCTGCCGCTGCGGCGGAGGCCGGCTTTCGGCCGTGCCTTCGTTGCAGGCCCGAGTGCGCGCCGGGGACACCGGCCTGGGCCGGAACATCGACAACCGTGCAGCGCGGGCTCCGGCTGATTGCAGACGGTGCGCTGGATGACGGCGACATTGAACGCCTTGCGGAAAGGCTCGGCGTGACGAGCCGGCATCTGCGGCGGCTTTTTACCCGCCACCTCGGTGCAAGCCCACTGGCCGTTGCACATACACAAAGACTGCATTTTGCAAAGCGCCTGATCGATCAGACCACCTTGCCAATGACGGACATTGCCATCGCATCGGGTTTCGGCAGCACGCGACGTTTCAACGATGCGTTTCGGAAAACTTACGGACGCACACCACGGGAATTGCGGCAACGCCGCGCCGTATCGAAGCCCTCTGCGGGTCTCACTGTACAGCTGCCGTACCGGGCGCCGTTCGATCTTCGTGCCCTGCTGAATTTTTTTGCCGCTCGCGCGATTCCGGGCGTCGAGTCGGTGATGGATGGCCGCTACCTGCGCAGTATCACGGTCGACGGGGAGCAGGGCGTCATTGATCTTCGGGATGACGGTGCGCAGGTGCTGCTGAGCGTGCACGGTATCGGCACAAAGTCGTTATTGCCCATCATTCAGCGTGTACGCGGAATATTTGACCTGGATGCTTCGCCCGATGATGTGGCGCGTGTCCTGTCGCGGGACCCCCGTCTTGCGGCGTTGCTTAATCGTCAGCCGGGCATCCGCGTGCCCGGCGCATGGGATGGGTTTGAACTCACGGTCCGCGCCATCCTGGGGCAGCAAGTCTCGGTCGCTGCAGCGACGACATTCGCGGGCAGGCTGGCGAAGCGTTACGGACAGAAACTGGACGTCGAGATACCGGGCCTTGATGGCGACGAAGGGCCGACCCTGGTCTTTCCGCGACCGGAAAGCCTGTTGCGCGCCCGGTTGGGCGACCTCGGCATTATTCGCAGTCGTGCGGCGACCATTCGACTCGTTGCGAAAGCGGTGGTCGAAGGCGACGTGAGCTTTGATCCATCGCAGAGCGTGGACGAGTTCTGCCGGTCTCTGATCGCAATCAAAGGTATTGGCGAATGGACAGCGTCTTACGTCGCAATGCGGGCCTTAAAGGATCCGGATGCGTTCCCGCATGCTGATTTGGGATTGCTGCGCGCTTTCGACGAAGACGATCGGGTGCGAATGAAGCCAGCCGAGCTCAAAGAGCGCGCCGAAGCGTGGCGCCCGTGGCGGGCTTATGCGGCATTGTTGTTGTGGAGTTCGGGCGAGAACTCCGGAGGTTAAAAGCATGTACTACTGTTATTTCGAAACACCCATTGGCGAGCTGTTACTGGCCGGCGAGGCCGACGCGCTGACGATGATTGGCTTCCCCAAAGGGGCCATGCGCCGGGATCCCGAACCCGACTGGATCTATAAAGAGGAGCCCTTTGCTGAAGTTTGCCGCCAGCTTAGCGAATATTTTGCCGGGGAACGCAAGGAGTTTGATCTGCCGCTGGCACTCCAGGGGACGGAATTCCAGGTTAGCGTGCTCGAAGCGCTGCAGAGAATTCCTTACGGTGAGACAACCTCCTACGGCGCGATCGCAGAGCAGATAGGCAGGCCGAAAGCCGTGCGCGCCGTCGGAGCGGCTAACGGACGCAATCCGATTCCAATCATCGTTCCCTGTCACCGGGTTATTGGCAGCAGCGGTGACCTGACGGGTTTCGGCGGCGGGCTCGATACCAAGGCGGAGCTGTTGCGGCTGGAAGCCGAGAACAGTGGTGACCTGTTATAGGACCTTGCCTTCCATGGCACGTACCGCGTCGGAGGCTTCGACGCCTTCGATCAACCGGTCGTCCGACTGCAGGGTCGTGAACGCCGATGTCAAAGGCAGAATACCGGCCCAAACCGGGATGTCGTAGTCTTCGGGCTCGTCGTCAGGCATGCCGCTGGAAATTTTGGCCGAGGCCGACTCGATCGACAGCGCAATAACGCCGGTCATCTTCACTTCCTTGTCGTGCGGTGGGCGCAGCTCATCCCAGCGACCGGGCAATGTTGACTCGGTGATGATCCGGAGCGCCTGGATCTTCTCGTCGTGGTCTTCGATCAGGCGCGGCGTTCCGAACACGGTGACCGATCGATAGTTCATCGATGAATTGAAGGCCGATCGCGCATACACCAACGCGTCGACATGCGTGATGTTGAGGCATGCCGTCGTCGTTTCTTCGAGCAGGCGAATAACTCGCGCCTTGCGTGCGCCATGCAGGTAGATCGTTTCGCCGTCGCGACCGTACAGCATCGGCACGACCACTGGCTGTCCGTCCTGGACAAAAGCAACGGATGCCAGCAGTGCCGAGTCCAGGATGCCGTGCACCGTCTCCTTGTCGTACGCCGCCTTGCGATTGATCTGGCGGACCTTGTTTTGTTTGCTGATCTTGTACTCGTTGCTCACGGTTCAAGCCTCCGGATCAATGCAGAAATATCGGTGCCAGTTTATAGGCAATCGTCGATACCAGTACGATGCCAATCAGGTTCAATACCAGGCCGGCACGCGCCATGCGCGGTATTGTCAGCATCCCTGAGCCAAAGACGATGGCATTGGGCGGCGTGGCAACTGGCAGCATGAACGCACAGCTCGCGGCCATGGTTACCGGTATGGCGAGAACGAGCGGGTCGTATCCGGCTTCGATTGCGATGGCGCCAACCACCGGCAGGAAAGTCGCCGTTGTCGCGATATTGCTGGTGAGCTCAGTCAAGAAGATGATCAATGTCGCCGCAACGATGACCAGGAAAATGAGCGGCAAAGTGCCGAGAGCCTGAAGACTGCCGCCAATCCATTCCGCCAGGCCCGTCCGCGAGACGGCGCCGGCGAGCGACAGGCCGCCGCCAAACAGCAGCAACACGCCCCATGGCAATTGTTCCGCGTATTTCCAGCGCAACAACAGCGGATCTTCTTTCTGGCCGCTGGGCACCAGGAACAGGAGGATCGCCCCGGCAATCGCGACCAGCGAATCGTCGAGGGCGCCAAGGCCCGGAAGCTTGACCAGCAGCGGTCGGAACATCCAGGTGAAAGCCATGACCAGGAACACGTAGGCGACCCGTTTTTCCGGCACGGTGATTTTGCCCATCTCCTGTTTCATTCGTCGCAAGCTTGCGCGCCCTTCGCCGGAATTGACGAAGTCGACCTTGAATACCCAGCGTGTCAGGGCAATCCATGCGAGCGGCAACATCGCCGCACTCATCGGCAAGCCAACCAGCATCCAGCTTGCGAAATCGATGCGGGTCCCGTAGTTCTCGAGCATGAAGGCCGCGAACATCGCATTCGGTGCTGTTCCAACCAGTGTGGCTATTCCGCCGATCGTTGAGCCATAGGCAACACCGAGCAACAACGAGAACTGGAAATCTTCTTTGGCTTTGTCACTGAGGCCGCTCACGGTGTTGTGAACGACCGTGATAATCGACACGGCGATGGGCAGCAGCATCATGGTCGTCGAAGTATTCATAACCCACATCGAAATCAGTGCGCTTGCGAACATGAAACCGCCCACCAGCGACCGTCCGTTGCCACCGGCGTATTGAAGTATCGTGAGTGCAATTCGCCGATGCAGGTTCCAGCGTTGCATGGCGAAGGCGACGACAAAGCCGCCGAGAAACAGGAAGATGACTTTGTTGGCGTACGGTGATGTCGTGTCTTCGATCGCGGCAATGTCGAACATCGGAAACAGGACGATTGGCAGCAAGGCTGTTACGGCAATTGGAACGGCTTCGGTAGCCCACCAGACGGCCATCAGAACGCCAACGCAGGCGGTCGCCCATGCGCCGCGACTCAACTCATCCGGTCCCCCAAGCATCAGCATTAGCAGCATCAGGCCGGGACCGAGAACCAGGCCAATGCGCTGGCCTCCTGACCGTCCCGCCATCATCGTCGTTTCATTCATTGTTCCGTTGCCCCCACCGCCGGAAAGTGAGCAAGGCTACCCGTTCTTTGTCCCGGCGTCGTCAAAAACGTGGCTATTTTCGGCATCTGTCCAAATCTAGTGGTTTTCTCGCCTTCCCATACAAGATGTAGTAGCATTCCGCCGGTACCAATCTGGTACGCACGGAGATGAGATGTTTTAGGCAGGAAGGCGATTTGCCATGCCGGATGCATGACTCGAAGGCGGGTGATACGTGAACCCTCTCAACACGTCACTCGAACGAGGCTTACCTGCAAGCCTTGTATCCGACGACGAAGTGAATCGCCAACCCGGGTGCCGGAGTACGCCGAATTCGTTGACAACATTGATGTTGCAAACAATTTGATCGCGATCCGAACCTTGCCGAACACATCTTCTGCTTAGTATGCCGCCCAGTTTCTGGGCGGCTTTTTTCGTCAGGGCAATGCCATGAATACACGTATCAATCCATTCCTCCTGGCTGTCGTGCTGGCGATACTCGCCGGTTGTGCCAGCGGCCCGCCTGCACTTCCTTACCCTGCCTTTGTCCAGGTCGACGAGCTGGAGGATGTTTTCATGGCGAGCCTGCCCGGCGTTCGTGCAAAACAGCTGTCGGGCGATCCGCAAACCCGGCGTACCAGCAATCGCATCGACCTGCCCAGGGACTGGAAGGGAACCAGTGGCGGTACGCCCGGCCGTTCAATGGAATTCTTTGTGATCGATGGCGAAGTCATGATTGCCGACATTGCACTCGGCCGCGGTGGCTATGCGTACCTGCCCGCAGGGTCGCTGGGCTTCAATCTCAAGTCGGCGAATGGCGCTCGAATCCTGTACTTCGTCAACGACGTTGATCCCGAGTCGGTGATTCGATCGCCGATTATCATTGACAGCGGACTGCTCGATTGGGACGAGACACGAAAGCCGGGGGTCAGCACCAAGGAATTGCGCAACGACCCGGGCAATGGCTCAAAGACCTGGATGGTCCGGGTTGCGACTGGTGCGGCGGAGGCCTGGCAGTCCTCGAGCGCCCTGCGCGAGGGTTACCTGGTTACCGGCAACCAGCAATATTCGGAATGCGTGAACGGTAAAGTCGAAACCTGGATGTATTCCCCGGGCGGTTATTTTTATCGCCCGGCCAACACGATCAGCGGCGGCCCGGAATCGCTGGCGTACATGGATGCAATCTGGCTGATGCGCGAAACGACCAAAGGTGAAGTGACGACCTGGCCCGATTGCGTTGTGCCGCCGCCAGCTGATGAGTTCTAGAACCGGTCGTTGTTTTCAATGTTGAGATTGTTGATGCGAGTACGCCCGAGCATCTTAAGCAACAGGTTGCGGCACGCGGCGAGAACAGGGTAAATAAGGCGCGCCGCCGTTTTGGAACGGAAGACCCAGAATGCGAAGCGATTGACGAATCCCTTTCTTGAGCTCCGCAGCGCAAGTGCGTGAATTGCTTCGCTGCCGTAGAAAATCGTATCGTCCACTTTCAAAACCATGCCCTCATCGATGTCGAGTCCAATCGTCGTGACCTCGTCCAGGACCTCCGATTGTTCACGGGCATCGATACGAACGAGTTCCCCGGCCGAGTCGGCAACGTCGATTCGCTGACAATAGAAGTCGCAAACCGGGCACTGGCGATCGTAGACGAGTTGGATTTCCTTCTTGATGACGTTGTCCTATTTTTTCACCAGCTTGGTGATCTTCGTACCCAGTGCCATCAGCTTCGTCAGCGTGCTGGTCGGAATGGCGCTGATCTGCTCGTACCAGTCGCTGGTCGATTCGACAAACTTGAGCATGTTCTGGATGCGTTCCTTCGTCACCGGGTCCGTTTCTTTCTCTGTCTGGACCTCGGCGGCGCAGCCCTTGAGCATTGCCAGCGTCGGATTCAATTCCCGTTGCTTGCGCTGCTCGATGATGACGCGAAACAGCTCCCAGACGTCGTAGATGGATTCGAAGTAGTCGCGTCGGTCGCCGAGTACGTGTGTCATGCGTACGAGCCCGTAACTTTGCAGTTCACGAATGCTGGTGCTGACGTTGGAGCGTGCCACCGATAGCAGGTCGACGATCTCATCAGCACGCAGCGGGTTCGGTGAAAGATAGAGCAGGGCCTGGATCTGGGCGACGGTGCGATTGGTGCCCCACCGGGTGCCCATTTCGCCCCAGTGGAGCACGTACTTTTCAACCGCCGGAGTCATTTTCATCAGTTGTTTCTCTTATTTCTGTTATAACAGAAATTACGCTCCGGACACCTGAAATGCAAGTTTTTCAGTGCATTGTCTTCGTTCAGTTCAGAGCGATCGCGCGCTAAGCACAACCCGGTGGGGTGCCGGCCAGCCCTCGATGGTTTGACTCGGGTCGTCCGGGTCCAGGGCCTCGGCGAGCGACTCGAATGTCATCCATTCGGTCGCGCGTTGTTCAACGGTTGTTGTCACCGAACGGTCGATGATCTCGATGTCCCGGTAGCCACTCCGCCTGAGCCAGGTCGTCAACTCGGCAATGCTTGGCAGCAGCCAGACATTTCGCATGCGCGCATAGCGATCTTCTGGCGTGCAGGCGCGGGGTTCGTCGCCAGGCAGGTAAATTGTCTCAAGGACCAGTTGTCCGTCCGGCCTCAATACCTGGCGAAGTTGCCGCAAATGATCGATCGGCGCACGCTGGTGATACAGCACACCCATCGAAAACGCCGTGTCGAATTTCCTGGCCGGCATCGGCAGTTCGTCGAGGCGGAGGGGAAGCACGAATACACTGCCGTCGTTCTCAAATTTGTTGATGGCGAGGAACTGCATGACGTATAGCAAGGTCGGGTCAACGCCGATTACCGAGTTAGCACCGGCCTTGCGCATCTGCAGTGCGTAGTAGCCGTTGCCGCAGCCGACGTCGAGAACGTTTCTGCCTGACAGTGGAGCGATCGCGCCGGCAAGTCGCTGCCATTTGAGGTCGCTTCGCCATTCACTGTCGATATGGATTCCGCCAACATCGAACGGGCCTTTACGCCACGGTGACAGTGCGAGGAGCTGTTCTTTAAGTTCGGCCGGACTGGTTGCAGACGCGTCAAGCGCATCGACGATATGCTGCCAGCGCGCAAAGTCACCATGCGCGCCGGGTGACAGGCGGTCGCGCACCAGCGGTATCAGAGTGTCGGGCCATTCGGCGAGGCCTGCGGTTTGCAGGCAGGCGCTGAGTTTGTCGAAGTCCATCATTTGATGGCGATAATCGACACAAAATTGAAATACCGCAGCCAGACTGCCGTATGGCTGAAGCCTGCGCCAGCCAGGCGTTTGCGGTGTGCGGCAACAGTCTCGGGGATCAGCACGTTCTCAAGCGCCGCGCGTTTTCGCGCAACCTCGAGCGCACTGTAGCGATTGCGCCGCTTGTGTTCGTGGTGCAGATCGATCAACAACTTTTCCATTTCCGCATTCTCGTCGACGACCTTCTCTGAAAGAACGAGCAATCCGCCGTCGAGCATGCCGTCGGCAATACGGTGCATCAGGGCATCACGGTCGTCCATGGCCAGGAACTGCAGTGTGTAATTCAGGACAACCATGGACGCATTGTCGATTCGGGTCTCACGAATATCGCCCTCGACAATATCAACCGGGGTCGGACGGCCAAACTGCCGGTCATCCTCGGCGATTATTTCTTTTAAGCGTTCGGTCATCGCTCTCGCAGTGTCAACGGCTACGATGCGGCAGCCGGGCTGATTGATGCCCTGCCGCATCGCGAGCGTGGCGGCACCGAGCGAGCAGCCAAGGTCGTAGCATTGGGTGTCCGGACGGACGTAGCGCGCCGCAAGCGAGCCGATCGCCTCGATGGTTGCCTCGTACCCGGGGATCGAGCGTTTCAGCATATCCGGGAAGACCTTTGCGACCTCATCGTTAAATCGAAAGGGTTCGTCGTCGGACCGGGTGTCGTAGATCTTGTCAGTGGTCATGAGGGGAGTATATTGGCGCCGCCAGGTTGAACCTAGGGTTACAATTCGCGACATGCTGAGCGAAATCCACAAAGAACTCGGAATTCCCGAGAATTACGGCAGCGACGGGCAAAAGCCCGCCTACCAGGAGGCTACCGACCTCGTCGAGGTTGGTGAGAACTATGTTGGTCGCATGCAACGACTGTCCGTCGCGACGGCGGATGCCTGGCGGCAGATGCAGCAGGCCGCGGCAACGGACGGGGTGACGCTGGTGCTCGTGTCCGGTTATCGCAGCTTCGAGTACCAGGCGAGCCTGATTCGGAAAAAACTCGATTCAGGACAACAGCTTAGTGAAATTCTATCGGTCAATGCCGCGCCGGGGTTCAGTGAACATCACACCGGCCGAGCGATCGACATTGCAACGCCGGGGTCGGAGCCGCTGACTGAGGAGTTTGAAGACACCGCCGCGTTCGCATGGCTTGGCCGGAACGCCTCCCGGTTCGGCTTTTCGATGACCTATCCACGCGATAATCCCCAGGGATTTATTTATGAGCCCTGGCATTGGGCAAAATCAGCTGTTTAGCTGTTGACACCCGGGCAGGGGAATTAGACAATGCCCGGCTTGCGTACCGGAGGGGTACTCAAGCGGTCAACGAGGGCAGACTGTAAATCTGCTGGCTTATGCCTACGTAGGTTCGAATCCTACCCCCTCCACCAGACGATGGTGTGGCTGGGAGGATTCCCGGTTATTAGCCAGCAACGCGACGAAACAGACAGGAATAATTGATATCCGGACGGTTTAAAGCAACAGACTGTCAGGATTTTTGTACGCCGGTAAAAGTGACCTGAGAATCACTGTCAGCGGCGAATATTGTCTTAAGTTACACGCGAGGCGAACGAACGGCGACCATGCCTATATAGAAGTGTCATGGTCGGTTACAAGGCGGGTGTAGTTCAACGGTAGAACCTCAGCCTTCCAAGCTGATGATGTGGGTTCGATTCCCATCACCCGCTCCATATTGGAAGGAAGTGTCGAAGCTCTGATCTACCCGGCGAAGGAATTGCCCACATAGCTCAGGGGCAGAGCACTTCCTTGGTAAGGAAGAGGTCCCCGGTTCAAATCCGGGTGTGGGCTCCAGAAGGAGCGGTGAATAGCCGCGAACGTTTTTTAAAGTACTCAATAGGCGCAGGAACCGGAACAATGTCTAAAGAAAAATTTGAAAGAACCAAGCCACACGTGAACGTAGGCACAATTGGCCACGTTGACCACGGTAAGACGACTTTGACTGCGGCACTGACG
>JAUHYO010000420.1 GCA_030426325.1 Gammaproteobacteria bacterium
TTCGGGATCAGCATGGTAATGGGTTGACCCAGCATCGCAGCTTCGGCCTCGATACCACCAACACCCCAGCCAAGAATGCCGAGGCCGTTGATCATTGTTGTATGTGAATCGGTGCCGACGACCGTGTCCGGATACGCGGTCAGCTTGCCGTCTTTTTTCGCATCGAAAATGACGCGGCTCAAATACTCGAGGTTCACCTGGTGCACGATGCCGGTGTTTGGCGGGACAACTCGGAAGTTCTTGAGTGCCGACTGACCCCAGCGCAGGAACGAGTAGCGTTCCTTGTTGCGATGGAATTCGATCTTGTTGTTCAGGTCGAGTGCGTTTGCGGCACCGTAATTGTCGACTTGTACCGAGTGATCGATGACGAGTTCAGCCGGTGACAGCGGATTGATGCTTTCGGCGGAACCGCCGAGCTTAACGACAGCGTCGCGCATCGCGGCGAGGTCGACGACCGCCGGCACACCGGTGAAGTCCTGAAGGATAACGCGGGCCGGCGTGAATGAGATCTCGGTGCTTGGCGCCGCTTTCGGGTCCCAGGTCGCCAGGGCCAGGATGTCGTCGCGGGTGACGTCGCGTCCATCCTCGTGACGCAGCAGGTTTTCCAGCAGGATCTTGAGCGAGTAGGGCAGGCGATCGACATGGCCTTCTGAAACAGCGTCCAAACGGTAAATTTCGTATTGCTTTCCGCCGACCTCAAGCGCAGAACGTGCGCCAAAGCTATCCGTCATTGTGTTTTCTCCGGGATCAGGAATTGTTCGCGGCCCGTTGACCGCGGGTTGCGAATTATAACGAATGGGCGCCGCGACCGCTCACCCTATTTCATCAATGATCGCGCCGCCGAGGCAGCGCCGGTCCTGATAAAAGACCACGAACTGGCCAGGTGCAACCGCCTTTTGGCGCTGGTCAAAGCGGACCTCAATACGATTGCCGTCCAGCGGCCGAATCACACACGCCTGGTCCGCCTGGCGGTAGCGCACCTTTGCGGTGCAACGAGAATTATCGTCGAGCCCTTTCGGCGGCGCGCCGATCCAGCTCATCTCCGAGCCGATCAGCCAGTCGCTGAACAGCATCTCGTGTTCGCCCTGGGCAACAATCAGCGCATTGTCGTCCAGGTCCTTGGCCACGACGTACCACGGCGCCTCGCTGCGATTATTGCGTCCGCCGATGCCAAGGCCCTGTCGTTGACCGAGCGTGTAGTACATCAGTCCCTGGTGGGTGCCCATTTCCTCGCCGCCCGGCGTCCGCATGGGTCCTGGTTTTGCCGGCAGGTAGGTACTTAAGAATTCGCGGAACGGTCGTTCGCCAATAAAACAGATGCCGGTGCTGTCTTTCTTGTCGTGTACCGGCAGTCCGGAATCGCGGGCGACCTGGCGCACCTCGTCTTTTTGAAGCTCACCAAGCGGAAAAACCGTCTCCGCAAGCGCCTCGGCATCGACGGCGTGTAGAAAGTAGCTCTGGTCTTTGCCACGGTCGGCCCCCTTGAACAATGCACCGTGACCATCGGCCACAGCAGAGATTGCATAGTGCCCGGTTGCGAGCAGGTCACCGCCCAGGCGTTTTGCGTAATCGCGAAAAACGCCGAACTTGATCTCGCGATTGCACAAAACGTCGGGGTTCGGCGTTCTTCCCCTGCGATATTCGTCGAGAAAATAGTCGAAAACCTGGTCGCGATACTGTTTCGAGAAGTTGGCGTGATGCAGGGGAATGCCGAGTTGCTCACAAATCAACCGCGCATCCTGGAGGTCATCGGCCGCAGTGCAGTAGCCGTCGTCGTCTTCCCAGTTCGTCATGTGCAGCGCATGCACCTCGGCGCCTGCTTGTTGCAGCAATATTGCGGCGACGGCTGAGTCGACGCCGCCGGAGAGGCCAAGGATCACGCGTTTACCGGCGACTGGTGCTTGTTTCAAATCACTCATAAGCGCGAGAGTGTAGCACCGCAAAAAGTGCCTGCGGTGCAAGCGGGATTAGCAGATTGATCGCCCGTCGGGGGCGCCCGGCTTTTAGACCAGCGAAGCGTTCGCGAGCACGCGATGCACGTTTTGCTGCAGTGGTAGCATCCCGGTCAGCAGCGCATCGGATTCTCGCTGCCCGGCGGTGTAGTCTTGCACACAACGCAAGACTGCAGGGGAGCGCAGGAGCGACCTCCGCGTTTCAATCTCGGGCAGGGTTACCCAGCGGCGACCGATGATCCCATCGTCAAGTGGAAGCCCCTCGTCACAGGAAACGAAATCAGCCGCGTAAACGATACGCAGATACTGCTGTCGCGTTTGCGGG
>JAUHYO010000421.1 GCA_030426325.1 Gammaproteobacteria bacterium
GCTCGACAGCCTGCCGGGTTTCGACTGGATTAATGGTCCAGCCGGGCAGCAACTGGGAAAGGGAGAGGACAGCGTGCCATTGGCGCTGGGGCCGGTGACCTTTGAACTCGGCGTGATCGCCGGCGATCGCACCGTGGATCCGATTACCTCGGCGCTGCTGGAAGATCCGGACGACGGCAAAGTGTCTGTTGAGGATACGCGGGTTGAAGGCATGGACGACTTTATTGTTGTTCATCATTCGCATGCTTTCATGATGCGCATGAAAACGGTTATTGACCTGACACTCGCATTCCTTAAGAACGGCAATTTTGGCGAACAACCGGAATAGCGTGGCAGCCTCCAGGAAAAAAGTGGCCTACCTGACGATGGCCGATGCCGGGGACTACGTGACCGACTACCATGTCAGTTTCGGGCCGATGCAGGACCTGGGCTGGGTGGTGGAAACAGTCGACTGGCGCTCGAGGCCGGACTGGAACCGTTTCGATGCTGTCTATATTTGCACCCCCTGGGACTATCCGCAGTACGTTGACGAGTTCCGGGCCGTGTTGCGGGCAATCGACGCATCCTCGGCGCGACTGTTCAATGACATTGCCATTGTTGAATGGAATCTTGAAAAAACCTACCTGCGAGATATCGAGCAGCGGGGCGACGACATCGTGCCAAGCACCTGGTACGAGGGCTTTGAGGCGTCGCAGGTGCCCGCATTTTTTGAAGAGCATAAAAACGACAAGCTTGTAATCAAACCCACCGTAGGTGCAAACGCTCAAGATACATTTGTACTGACGAATCCCGTCGACGCCGGATTGCTGGCGACTTTGCAGGACGTGTTCTCCGGGCGCCGTTTTTTTGTTCAGCCATTTATTGAAAATATCCGGAGCGAGGGAGAATTCTCGCTGTTCTTTTTCAACGGAGTCTACAGTCACGCGATCCTTAAGACACCGAAAGCCGGTGACTTCCGGGTACAGGAAGAACATGGCGCTGAAATTATCCCGACAGCGCCACCGAAAGAATTGCTAGACGTTGCAGGACAGGTGTTCTCGCACATTGAGCCCTTGCCCGTTTACGGTCGTGGCGACTGGGTTCGCGGGCCAGACGGGCGGTTCCTGTTGATGGAGCTGGAGCTTATCGAGCCCTCATTGTATCTACGCACCGACCGCAACGCCGCGACGCGATTTGCTGCCGCGTTTAACCAGCGGTTTGAGGAACTCGCCGGTAAATGAACCAGCGGTCGAGGCAACCTGTTCGGGTGTGCCGGTCGCAACAATCCGTCCACCGCCATCGCCACCCTCCGGCCCGAGATCGATGATCCAGTCGGCTGTCTTGATTACGTCGAGGTTGTGTTCGATGACGACCACCGTATTGCCGCGGTCACGCAAGCGGTGCAGGACGTGCAGCAGGTGTTCGATGTCGTAGAAATGAAGACCCGTGGTAGGCTCATCGAGAATGTACAGGGTGCTGCCGGTGTCGCGCTTTGACAGTTCTTTTGCAAGCTTCACCCGCTGGGCTTCGCCACCGGAGAGTGTCGTAGCGTTTTGTCCTAGGCGCACGTAACTCAAACCGACGTCTTTCAGTGTGGTCAATTTCTTGGCAACAACCGGAACGTTTTGGAAAAACTCGGCCGCGTCTTCGACTGTCATGTCGAGCACTTCGTGGATGTTCTTGCCCTTGTAACGAATCTCGAGTGTCTCGCGGTTGTAGCGTTGTCCGCGACAGGTGTCACAGGGCACGTACACATCGGGCAGAAAATGCATTTCCACTTTGATGACGCCGTCGCCCTGGCAGGGCTCACAACGGCCGCCTTTGACGTTAAAACTGAAACGTCCCGGCATGTAGCCCCGAGAGCGCGCTTCCTGCGTACCGGCAAACAGTTCGCGTATCGGGGTAAAGAGCCCGCTGTAGGTCGCCGGGTTGGACCGCGGTGTGCGACCGATCGGGCTCTGGCTGATATCGATGACGCGATCAATATGGTCGAGGCCCGTGATTTTCTTGTGCGGTGCCGCATTGCGATTGGAGCGATTGAGCAGGTCCGCCGTCGCTTTGTACAAGGTGTCGTTAATCAGCGTGGACTTTCCAGAGCCGGAAACACCGGTGATACAGGTCATCAGTCCAACCGGGATCGACGCATCGACATTCTGCAGGTTGTTGCCGCTGGCACCGAGAATACTGATCTGCCGCTTCGGATCGTTCGGTGTGCGGCTCTCCGGCAGGGCGATAGCGCGAGCACCCGACAGGTACTGCCCGGTTAGTGAGTCGGGGTTGTCCTGCA
>JAUHYO010000078.1 GCA_030426325.1 Gammaproteobacteria bacterium
AAATCAGAATTTGACTAATAGTGTTGACCTACGCTTAATAACGCCAGACATGAACGCCCGCCCCCACTCGAAGCAGTCACCCGGTTCCCGCAGCCAACCAGCGCGCTCGGGCGACGCGGTGTTGTACAGGCAACCGGCCAGTCGTTACCCGGTCGCCGTCGAGGCATCCGGCATGCGTATTACGGATGCCAACGGCAATCGCTACCTCGACATGAGTGGCGGTGCCGCTGTCTCCTGCCTGGGCCACGGCCACCCCGATGTTATTGATGCAATCACGGATCAACTGGGCAAGCTCGCGTTCGCCCACACAGCGTTTTTTACGCACAGACCACAGGAGCAACTCGCCTCCCTGTTGAGCAAGCGCTTCACCGAGCCCGGCGCTCGGGTCTATTTTTTGTCAGGCGGATCGGAGGCAAACGAAACGGCGCTGAAGGCGGCGTGGCAATACTGGGCTGCACGCGGCAAACCCGACAAGAAGCTGATCATCAGTCGCGAACAGAGTTATCACGGCAATACTTTCGGCGCGCTGTCGGTCAGCGGGAACGCGGGCCGACGGCGCGCTTCTGCAGCACCCTTGCTCGACTGGCCACGGATTCCTCCCTGCTATCCCTACCGCGAAATGCAGAACGGCGAAACGTTGTCGGAATATGCCTTGCGATCTGCGAATTATCTTGAGCAAGCGATTATTGAGCATGGAGCCGAGTCAATCGCCGCGTTCATTTGCGAACCCGTGGTCGGCTCATCGCTCGGCGTTGTTGCAGCGCCGTCGGGATACCTTGGTCGCGTTCGCGAAATCTGCGATCGGTACGACATCTTGCTGATCGCTGATGAGATCATGTGTGGCTCCGGCCGAACCGGGGATTATTTCGCACACGAACGCGATGGCATTACGCCGGACATGGTGACGCTGGCGAAAGGAATTGGCGGCGGTTACGTGCCGTTGGCGGCTGTCATTATGCGCGCAGCCGTTGCCGACACACTGCTGGCCGCAGGCTTCGCACACGGACACACCTACATCGGTCACCCGCTTGCCTGTGCAGCCGGTGTCGCGGTGCAACATGTTCTCGATCGCGATCATCTGTTGCGTCGCACGCGCGAGTACGGCGAGCGTTTCCTGACACTCCTCGAGAATACGTTTTCCGCACATCCTCACATCGGCGAAATTCGCGGGCGCGGTTTGTTTGCCGGTATTGAACTGGTAGAAGACCGGGAAACACGCTCGGGATTTTCCGATCGACCGGCAATGGCCGAAGAACTGCG
Organism: Gammaproteobacteria bacterium; assembly: GCA_030426325.1. GTDB lineage: Bacteria > Pseudomonadota > Gammaproteobacteria > Steroidobacterales > Woeseiaceae > UBA1847. Next base: position 1,261 of record JAUHYO010000078.1, read on the forward strand.
GCGAACAGCCATGGAACAGGGGCTGATCTGTTACCCGGGTTCGATTGTCGTCGACGGACGGACAGTGCCGCACATCATGCTGGCGCCGCCGCTAATCGTGGACGACCGGCACCTGGTTGAATGCGTTGACAAGCTGAAAGCAACCCTGAAGATCACGCTGCAAAACGACGGCTAGTCGCACCGGTGCTCGTCAATCCATCCTGAGACGATATCGGCCGCCGCGTGCTCGGCTTTTTCCAGCGGCAATAGCGCTTCTCGCCATAGTCGGCAGGCCTCATCGAAGTTGCCCTGAAAGCCTGTGTTTTCGCCCAAGTTGGCGAGAATAATCGGCGTGATTTCATCAAGCTGGGCAGACCTGGCGATGTCGAGCGCACGCTGCAACTGCTCGTCGGCGACGTCATATTGTTGCCGCCTGCCAGCAATTCCGCCCAGGTTGATCAGGTCGAAGACAATGGATCGTTGCCATCCCAGGCGTTCCCCAATCTCCACCGATTGCAACAGGTAAGTCTCTGCCCGGGTCTCGTCGCCCTCGCTAAGCGCGGACGCCCCGAGGTTTCCCAGTGCATTGGCCTGACCCGCCAGGTCATGACGTGCGACATAGATTTCATAAGACTGGTTCAGCGCGTCGATGGCTTCGTCAAACTGGCCGGTCACCGAAAGGATGATGCCGAGATTGTTAAGTGCTTCAGCCAGCAGGTGTACGTCTTCAATGGATTTCGCGTAGTTCGCGACGGTTTCGAAATTCTGCCGCGCCGCGTCATTTTTCCCCTGGGCCCGATCAATCGCACCGACTTGCAGCAGAACCAGGCCACGCTGCCTCAGATTGTCGGTCCCTTCCAGGGCCGTCAATGCCTGCGCGAGGTGAGTTCTCGCCGTCACGTAATCGCCTTTGACCTTGTACGCAGTACCCATGCCCCGAAGTGCCGACGCACGGTCATCACTCAATGTCGCTGATTGCGCGACTTTTTCAAAAAGCAACAAGGCTTCGTCGAGCCGACTGGCGCGCAGGTAAGCGTAGGCCAGGTGCAAGGCATTGTCGCCGGTGGGCCGCAGCCGATAGGCAGACTCAAAACTGCTGACGGCCTTGTTGATATCGCTGGTGTAATAGATCACGCCAGCCTCACGCCAACTGGCCGCCGCTGCATCAATCGACTGGTCGGAGGCCATGTCGAGTTCCTGTGCGACCGACTCGATGGACTCAGCCGCTTCGGCCACATTGCCCGCCGCCAACAAATCGAGCGCTTTGCTTTTTCTCGCGTCAGCCGACTGGGCCAGTGTGGTGAGTGCGTCCCGGATGGTGGTTTCCGCCTGGGGATCCAGCCCCAGTCCGGAGCGAGCGGCCTGGTCGCGCATCAGTTCGACTAGCTCTTCAACCTTTGCGTCCGTCGAACGCAGCGCCGACTGCGTCTCCTCAAGCATTTGCACCGAGTCGTCCGGCAGAAACCAGCTCAGCACGTCACTGATGTTGGCCGCGGTAACCAGGATGCCGCCCAGAACGGCAACAATTGCGCCTATACGAAACGGGTGTTTCTTCCATTCGCCGTTTTCGGCGGGACCGGTAGTCACGACGACGTCGGTCTCTAGTCGATACCCGTGACCAGGACGATTCCGGATTACCGACGGATCAACGCCAAGCTTTTCGAGCGATGCCCTGGCCTTTCGCACGGCCTGGGATATCGCTGCATCGGTGACGGCCCGGTCGGGCCACAGTGCCGCCGCCAGCTCTTCCTTCGAAACGATCCGGTTGTGATGTCGCGCCAGCAGCTCAAGCAACTCGAAAACGCGTGGCGAAACTTCCTCGCGCTGTTCCCCGGCGCGGATATCGCGTGATGCACAATCGAGTTCTACACCGGCAAACTGATAGGTGGTCCTGGACATGATCAAGGTTAGATTTCTGGCGCTATTAAGAAGTTTAGCTGAGTCACCGGCATTTTCAGGCTTTGTCGCGAGCCCAATCCTACCAGCGCGTGCTAGCCTTAAATCGAGATTTTTGCGTGGACCGAGGGGCAGACTTGAGATCAATCGCAATTTCTGTCGTTTTTTCGCTGGCGTTTTGTGCGAGCTGCGCAAACGTCGGCCAACCGCAGTCCGAACTCAGTTTGAAAATCATGAGTTTCAATGCCTGGGGTGCGGGCGCGAACGAACGCCGGTCGATCGACGACACCGTCAACGTCGTTCGGCAAATCAACCCGGATATCGTTGGCTTGCAGGAGATGCGCGCTGAATCGCTGCACTGTAGCGAAACAGTCTGCCCGCCCGGCGGCCCGGGACGCGCCGCCGACATCGCAGGGGCGCTGGGCTATTACGTTTATGAGCAAGACACAGTGAACGAGGCGCTGTGGGCCAACGCGGTCATTAGTCGGCACCCCATTGTCAGCACAACCCCGAACGGACTCGGCGTCGTCGTGCAGATTGGAGAACGGCGCGTCGCAGTAATGAATATTCACGCGACCGACTTCCCGTATCAGCCTTACCAGGCTTTGAACATTGCCTATGGGGATTCACCGTACCTGCAAACCGAACCTGAACTTGTCACTGCCGCCGAAAACGCACGCGGATCGGCGATACGCTTACTACTCGACGAAATCGCGGGTCTCGACAATGTCGATGCAGTCCTGGTTACCGGTGATTTCAATGAACCATCGCATCGGGACTGGACGGGCCGGGCAGCGGAGCGCGGCGTACATCCGCTCGCGGTGTCATATCCTTCAGCCCGCCGCCTGGAAGATGCAGGGTTTGTCGATACCTACCGTGCCCTGTTTCCGGATGAGATCACGTACCCTGGTTTTACGTGGACACCGACGACAAGCGCCGACGATCCGAATGATCATCACGACCGCATTGACTACATCTTCGTGCGTGGAGACGCGCTTCGAATTAACTCTGTTTCAATCGCCGGCGAAGACTCTGCTTGGTCAACGATCCGGTTTTCGAACTGGCCTTCTGACCACCGTGCCGTCATCGCGACAATAATTATTCCGAGATAAACCTGACGTAGTCGCGCAGAAAATCGCGAAGCCGGTTGCGCACATCGTCGTCTGTGATTTCACCGTCTTCGTTAATCGCGGCTTTCACTCTCGAGACCATCAGGCGGCCACCAAACCAGGGGCGCGCGCCGAGCGTACGCAGCACCGGAAGCCAGTGATTCTGTGCCAGCAGCGTTCCGAACCCGCCCGGCGATGCGCCGATAACGGCGATGGGTCGATTGGCGAACACCGATTCCGGATTTTCTCCGGGGCGTGACATCCAGTCGATGGCATTCTTGAATACACCCGGGATGCCGTTGTTGTACTCCGGCGTCACCAGCAGCAGGCCATCACTGGCCAGCGCCCGCGATTTCAATTCGACGACGGCCTTCGGCAATCCCGAACTTGATTCGAGATCACCGTCATAGAGCGGTACGCCGTGAAGCGTTGCCGCTTCGATCTCTACGGTCGAATCGACCAGTGACAAAGCAGCATTCAGCAATGCCGTGTTGTAGGAGCCGCTGCGCAGGCTTCCCGATATTCCAAGTATTCTGGTCATGTGGCTTCGGTGCCTCGTGTCTGGGCTTCAAGTTTTAATGGACGATAGCGCTTCCAGATCACCAGCCCTGAAATGACGCCAAGCGGAATAAAGAGTAACGCAATTGACAGCGTCAGCAGCACCTCGCCGCGCGCCCAGTCCAGTCCCCCGTCACCCAGAAGCTGCCCGGCGCCGAGCTGGTATGGGTAAACGTAGTTCACCAGCATCACGACAGGCATTGCCAGACCGTAAACGACCAGGAACACAGAACCGATCAGCGTGGTCCGGGTCTTTTTCCAGTCCCGATCTGTCGGCGGCGTCTCATGAAGACGCTCGCGGAAGCTCGCCTCTTTTGCTGAGACCTGGCCAATTTTCGACAGGACGAGAATGGTGATGGTACTGACCGCCGCACCGATGATCGCGGGATCGAGATAACTGGGCAGCGAGACAATTTCCAGGTAACGGAGCGACGACGGAACGACATTGAACAGGAAACCCGTAACGATCCCCCAAAATGCCGCGTCGCGTGTAATGGTCTTGCTCCAGACACTCATCAGGCCGACCGGGCCCCAGCTGGATGCAAATACGGTTCCGATAAACATCATCACCCAAAAAATGTTCGGCGGAAAATAGAAACAGGTGATCAGTACGACGATGGCGACGATAACCATAACGAAACGCGTCGATCCAAGACTGCGCGCTTTTTCGCGCGCCACGATGTCATTGCTGACACTGAATCCAACGAGCGACAAAAACGTCGACGCACTTGAAAGTGCCGCAGCGATTATTCCGGCAAGCAGGAGTGCGCCGAGGAATTCGGGAACCATGCTCTTTGCCGCCCAGATAATGACGGTTTCCGATGGCGTGATACCACTGTTGAAAATATTAATGACACCGCCGGCACCGTAAATGAGCAGTTGCATCAGGATCACGGCAAAACAGGCGTAGATTGCGGCACGAATGACGACGTGTTCGTCGCGGGCCATCAGGTGACGGCTTGCCTGCCAGGGGCCTACCGCGTAGACCATGCCCCAGGACATATCCATCACGAGCATCCAGATCAGGTAGTCGACCGGTGTTGGCCACGCAGTGCCCGGCCCGACAACGCCATGCCATGAAGCGATGTCACCCTTGATGTCGCCGCGTGCCAGGGTTTCAACTGCCGCTGCGACACCACCGATGTCGCTGACGATCACATAGACAAAACCAATGGTCGCCGCCGTGAAAAGCAGGAACATCAGCGTATCCGTGATCACGACACCCCGGGACCCCGAATAGATCGTGAATCCGGTGTAGCTCAGCCACGCAATGAGCAGGCTCTCGACGTACGACAGGCCGGTCAGGTCATTGAGAAGAATCGCCGCACCTTGTGTCACGACGAGCAGATAGCCACCGAGCCCGATAATGATCGTGATTCCCGCCGCCTGCTGCACGCGGTGGCTGTCGAATCGCTCACCGAGGTAGCTCGCCACCGTTTTCGCACGGCTGCGGCGCAGGTAGGTGCCGAACAGCAATGCGCCGTAGACATAGCCCACCACAGCGATGCCGGGAAACAACATGTACGGACCGAGCTGCCCATCGTAGGTGAACGCCGCTTCGCCCATGAAGATGGACGTGCTGAAAACACTCGCTACCAGCGTGCCGACAATCAGCAGGGTCGGCGCACGCCGTCCTGCGACAAAATAATCGTCAAGCTGTTTGACGCTTCGCCCTGAGTAACTGCCAATGAAGACAAATATGAGTACGCTAACCGCAATTGTCGCGGTGAATATGTCCATGGCAGTGTTCGGGCGTTACGCGAGACCCGCCTTTCGCAAGGGAAGTTCGCGCACGCGTTTGCCCGTCGCGGCGAAGTAGGCATTAACGATTGCCGGCGCGACCGGTGGAACACCCGGTTCGCCGACGCCGCCCGGCGGAGCATCGGACTCCATGATGTGACTGTGAATCGCCGTTGGTGCTTCGTTGATGCGAACCATCGGGTAAGTGTCGAAGTTACCCTGCACGATTCCACCGTCTTTCGCCGTGATCTCGCCATGCAAGGTGAGGCTCATGCCGAAAATGGTCGCGCCTTCCATCTGCGCATGTACACGATCCGGGTTGACCACGGTTCCGGCATCAATACAGGTCCAGACTTCATGAACGACCAGTTTGCCATTGTCATTCACGCTCACTTCGGCAACGACGCCAACGTAGGACAGGAACGAACGGTGTACGGCGATGCCGAGTCCGCGCCCCTTGGGCAGGTCCCGCCCCCATCCCGCCATGGCGGCGACTTTTTCGGCGACGTCTGCGAGCCGGCCGGTATCGACGGGGTGTTGAGCGAGGTCCTGGCCGTAATTGGGGTACTCGGCGCCATCGGCTGCCGGGTCGATCTTTCGCGCCGGACCGATCATTTTAAGCAGATGATCTTTCGGGTCCTCGCCTTTCACATGCGCCAGCTCATCGACGAAACCGCAGTTACCAAAGGCATGAAAAACATTACAAACCGATCGCAGCCAGCCGATTCGCACATGGGCCTCAGCCTCGCAGGTCTCAACCCGCATGTTCGGCACGTTCCAGGGATTGTCGACAAGCCCCAGCGTCAACTCAAACCCGGTCGCCTGCTTTGCATCGTTCGAAAAGGTCGAAAAGATCGTCGGGTAGCAGGTGCGATGCAACCAGGTCTGCGTGTTGCCATCCGCATCCAGTCCGGCGCGGAAGTATTGCGCACTGACCGCATGCAGGTAGCCATGGCGGATATCGTCTTCGCGCGACCAGGTGACTTTGACTGGCTTGCCGCTCTCGCGGGCCAGCCAGGCCGCTTCGGCGATGAAATCGGGCTTCGACTTGCGGCCGAAACCGCCGCCCAGAAGCGTCACGTTAATCGTGACCTGCTCCTTATCGATACCGAGCGTCGCGGCCACCGTGTCGCGCGCGGTCTGCGGGTCCTGCGTACAGGCCCATACCTCGCAACTGCCATCCGCGTTGACACGGGCCGTTGCTGCCGGTGGTTCCATCGGTGCCTGGGACAGGTGCGGCGCGTAGTAAATCGCTTCATGTGTTTTGGCCGCGGCAATGTCGGCATCGCCACGGTTAAGAAGTGTGGTGCCCGGTGCGGAGGCCGAGTCAACGAGTTTTTTCTTGTAACTCTCGCTGTCGTAAGCGCCGTTTGCGCCACGATCCCACTCGACGGCCAGTGCTTTTCGGCCTTCGGCGGCGGACCAGGTGTTCGTGGCAAGCACGGCAACACCGCCCTGAATGTTGAAGAACGCGGGCGAGGTAGGCTCCGGCATCCGCAGCACGTTGATCACGCCGGCCACGGCGCGCGCCGCCGCCTCATCGTAAGCCTTGACGGTGCCGCCGAAGGCCGGGCAGCGCTCAATGGACGCGTACAACATGTCCGGCAACACGGTGTCGATGCCGTACATGCCACCACCGGTTGTGAATGCCATGCCATCGATGGTGTCCATCGGCTTGCCGATGTAGCGATAGTCTTCGCGCGCTTTGAATGCTGCGGTTTCTGGCTGCGGCATGTCCTTTGCCGTATCGACAAGTTCGCCATAGCCCGCTGATTTTCCGCTTGCCGCATGATGTACCGCATGTTCACGGGCACTGCACTCGCTCGCCGGTACGCCCCACAGCGATGCGGCGGCAGCAATCATCATATCGCGGGCGGTGGCGCCGGCGTTTCTCAACAAATCGAAATGCTGGCGAATACTCGTTGAACCGTCCGTGTTCTGGTCACCGTATTTTTCATGCCCGATGGCCTGGATCACTTCGACCTTGTCCCAGTCGGCCTCAAGTTCATCCGCGATAACCTGCGGCAACGAGGTGCGAATGCCCTGGCCCATCTCGGAACGATGACAATAAATCTCGACGATGCCGTCGTTGCGAATATTCACGTAGACGTTTGGTGCAACCGATGCAGCGGCTTTCTTTGCCGGACCGATGGCCTGCTCGTCAGGCTGGCACGCGCTCGCAAAAGTCAGCGCAAACACCAGCCCGCCGCCGGCCTGGCCCGTGCGCTTCATGAATTCGCGGCGACTGATTTTCTTAACGCTGCTCATGACTGATCCTCCGCGACACGATGAATTGCCTTGCGAATTCGTGTGTAGGTTCCACAGCGGCAGATGTTGCCGCTCATGGCGGAATCGATATCAGCGTCCGTCGGTTTGGGCGTTCTCTCTAGCAGCGCGACCGCACTCATGATTTGCCCCGACTGGCAGTAGCCACACTGGGCGACATTGAGTTCGCGCCAGGCGACTTGCACCGGGTGATCGCCGTTCTCGGAAAGACCCTCGATGGTTGTAACTTTGCCGTCTGCGGCCGCGGACACAGGCACCGAGCAGGAGCGCATAGGCTGGCCGTTGATGTGCACGGTGCAGGCGCCGCATAAGGCCTTGCCACAGCCGTACTTGGTGCCGGTAAGCCCGGCGAGATCCCTGATCGCCCACAAGAGCGGCATAGCCGGGTCCGCATCGAGGCTGACCGCCTTGCCGTTCAACTCAAAGTCTATCGCCATAATTCTATCCGCCCTGGTTGAATTTTTATCGGTATCGCGCCCGCAACATTAGCATGTCGACGGATTGTTCGCCTGCCTTCAAGGCGGCGGATATCCGGCTTGCTCCCGAAGCCACGCCATCGGAATGTCATCTTCCAATGACCCGTCGGGATTTTTGATTCTGAGCCTCAGTTCACCTTCGCGCTGAAAACCCAGGGATTCATAGAATCGAAGGGCTTTTTCGTTTGACCGTCGAACAATTAGCTCCACCCGGACGACACCCGGGCAACGTTCGACGACATGGCGCATGAGAGTAAGGAATAATTGGCGGCCAATTCCGGCGCCCTGCACCTGCGGATCAACGGCAATGGTCAACTCGGACAATACGTGCGAAAAGCATTCGATTCCCGGCGAGTATGCGTGCATTTCGGCGATGAGATTGCCTGTCTCGGACTCTGCGACGTAGCTCAGACCTGCAACCTGCACCCGCGACAAGAAGCCTTCGATATACCCGATATCCATTTCGGCCTCGAGTCGGGCGAGTCCACCGGGGTTTTTCGCAACCCGCTGGTAAAGGCCCAGCAGCGCAGGGGCATCGTCCAGCTCTGTTGCTCTAACCTGCATACTGATTCGATATCGATACCGGTTGGTGTTGCGAGTATATTAACGCTACGCTGAATCCGACCGATAGTGCTTGCACCGATGAACGAAAAATCCCTGATTGTGATCGTACTGATTGCCGCAATTCTCGCGGCACTCTGGTACTTCCGCGACGACCTGATGCCGCAAGGCCAGGAGCCGGTTTCGGTTGCCGTAGAGATCCCGGCCAATGAGCCTGCGGCTGACCCTGGCCCGGCACACCCGATTGAACCAGTGGAAACAGCCGAGGCGACCGAGCGCACACTTCAACCCTTGCCTGACCTCGACGACAGCGATGCCTATTTTTTACTGGCTTTGGTCGACCTGTTCGGTTCGAGTCTTGAGCCACTGCTGGTCAACGAAGCACTGATAGACAAAATCGTAGCAACGATCGACAACCTGCCCAGGAAACACGTGAGTGAGAAAGTACGCCCACTGGGAAGGCTGGCCGATGAATTTCTCGTCGATGCGTCGGATGTCGAAGGGCAATATGTCCTCAGCGCCGCCAACTTCGCGCGCTACGACCAGATTGTCGGGTTAATTAGTGGGGCCGATATCGACCAGGCCGTTGACACCTATCGCCGCTTTTACCCGCTGTTCCAGGAGTCCTATGTTCGGCTTGGCTATCCCAACGCCTATTTCAACGATCGCGTTGTCGAGGTCATCGACCACTTGCTTGAAACGCCGGCCGCGGATGCTCCTATAGCGCTTGTACGGCCGCATGTGCTGTATGAATTTGCCGATCCGGAGTTGGCAGAATTGTCGGCCGGCCAGAAACTGTTGTTGCGAATGGGCAATGAACATGCGGCGAACATACAAGACGTACTTCGCAGCTTGAGGACCCGCATCGAGTAGCAGCTACGTTGCGACTACCCAACCAGCAAGGTTCGCACGCTGAGGGCTACGATCAGGCAACCGACAAAGACCATGAACGGTTTGACCGGGATATGCTTGCACGCCCAGGCACCAAGTGGCGCGCCGATGGCACCGCCGGCGGCAAGGCCTAAAATGATGCGCCAGTCGAAGACACCCAGGCTGAGAATGAATGTCAGGGATGCTGACAGGGTGACGAAAAATTCCACCGCGTTCGTGCTGCCGATGGCGGTGCGAATCGCATTGCCTCGCGCGATCAGGTTTGATGCAACAATCGGCCCCCAGCCGCCGCCGCCGACAGCGTCCAGGAA
>JAUHYO010000079.1 GCA_030426325.1 Gammaproteobacteria bacterium
TATGCCAATTGGTGCTACCAATTATATTAATCAATTTTCCAAAATGGTTGACACAAAATGCATCCAGTGGCACCGTTAACCCCAGAATTAACGATAAAAAGGTGAATTGGTTCCCAATCATGTCTACATTGGTCCTACCAATTCAGTCTGCGCTGTTGGCCGGGGGGGTCTGCAATGCGTGGCCAGAGAGTCGCCGGTCCGGATCGACATTCGAATGGCTTAGCGCGAAGTTTCCCGTGGCGCGTCGATTAGCAAAAATTTGAGGCTCATCCGGTCCAGGAACAGCGGACAGAGCAGGAAGTACCCAAGGGGGGGTGAATGAGGCAAATTCTCTTTATTATCGCGTGCCTGGTCAGTTGCACGGCGTCGGCGAAGGAATGGCTCGTGCACTCGCAGGCGCAGTATCTGGAAGCCGCAAAATCCCTGCGTGCAGGCGATACCATCATCCTGGCCAATGGCGAGTGGAATGATTTCGAGGTCTTGCTGACCGGCGCGGGAACTGCCGATAAACCCATTACGCTGACGGCCGAAACCCGGGGGCAGGTCATCCTGACGGGGCAATCGAATCTGCGCCTCGCCGGAGAGCACCTGGTCGTGTCCGGTCTGGTCTTCAGGGATGGTTACTCGCCCACCAATACCGTTATCTCGTTTCGACGTACGAAGGGCGAGTACGCCAACAACAGTCGCGTAACCGAGGTTGTGATTGATCATTTCAATAATCCCGAGCGCTTTGAACCGGACTCGTGGGTAATGATGTACGGCAAACACAATCGCTTCGATCACAACCACCTGGAAGGCAAGAGCAACCAGGGTGTGACCATGGCTGTTCGACTGGACAGCGCCGAAAGCCAGGAGAACCACCACCGTATAGACCACAATTATTTCGGTCCTCGACCGGTTCTGGGATCAAATGGTGGCGAGACGCTGCGCATCGGAACCAGCCACTACTCACTGACCGATTCGCACACGCAGGTCGAGAACAACTACTTTGACCGATGCAACGGCGAGGTTGAGATCATCTCAAGCAAGTCCGGGAAGAACGTCTTCCGCGGCAATCTGTTCTACGAATCCCGCGGGACGCTGACATTGCGCCACGGCAATGGCAATGTTGTTGAGAACAATGTGTTCCTGGGCAATCGTGTCGACCATACCGGCGGCATTCGTGTCATTAACAAGAATCAGACGATTCGAAACAACTACATGACCGGATTGACCGGGCACCGTTTCGGCGGCGCGCTGGTCGTCATGAACGGTGTCCCGAATTCACCCATCAATCGATACCACCAGGTTGAGAACTCGGTTATCGAGAATAATTCGGTCATTGACAGCGACCACATTGAGCTGGCGGCCGGTGCCGACGACGAGCGGTCTGCACCGCCGATCAGCACCCGCTTTCGCAATAATTTGATTCACAACCCGGATGCGGCGGATTCAATCGCTGTGCATGACGATATCAGCGGCATCGAGTTTTCCGGCAATGTACTGGTTGGCGTCAATGCTCCGGCCAATACGCCGGGATTCAGCAATGAATCAATGGCCCTGGAGAAAGGCAGCAACGGTCTGCTGTATCCGGTGGGCAGTCACGCCGGAGCAGTGCGCGACCTCAAGGTCCTCGACAAGGCATCCACCGGAGTCGCTTGGTATCCGAAGCCCGGTCCAGAGGTCGGGTTCGATTCCGGCAAGACAATCTCGGTCGACGCATCGGTGGGTGCACTGTCGGCGGCGGTAGCCAAAGCCAGCGATGGTGACATCATTGAGCTGGCTGCAGGGACACACGTGGCTGAACAGGTGCTGGTTGTCGACAAACCGCTGAGCTTTCGATCCGCTGATGGCGGGACAGCGACCATTGAGTTTGAACGAACCGCATTGTTTGAGATTGCCGACGGCGGCAGTTTGAAGCTGAGCAACCTTAAAATCACCGGTGCGTCATCCATGGACGTAGCGGGCAACACCGTCATCCGTACAAGCCGCTATTCGATGCTCAATAACTACAGGTTGCGAATTGAGAATGTGACGGTCAGCGACCTCGATACCAATCACTCGTTTAATTTTTTCACGGTGGCCAAACACACGTTTGCCGACCGGATTGATATCCGCGGGTCAGTCTTTAGCAACATTACAGGACATGTCCTGCAACTGGATAAAGAGTCTGACGATCTGGGGCTTTACAACGCCGAATACATCTCGATTGTCGATTCGAAGTTCACCGGCATCGACGGCAGCGTTGCCAGCATCTATCGTGGCGGCACGGATGAAAGCACGTTTGGGCCACACTTTGAGCTCAGAGATTCGGTCCTGGATTCCGTTGGCAAGGGAAAACGAAACAAGTCCGGCGCTTCGATCGCATTGCTTGGCGTTCAGGCTACCAGCATTCATGGAAACCGGCTTTCCGACAGTCAGCCTATTCGCGTTACGTTGACCGTTGGCGATCCGGTAACGACGATTTTCGACAACCAATTCAACTCGACCGAAGAGCCGCAGGTACGGGAGCTGTAATGCCCGAACCAGATGCATTGATGAATTCAGCCCCGACTACGCGGACTGTCCTGACAGAGAGAAAAATATGAGAACCAAAAATCTCAGGTGGTTTATTGTCACTCTCGTCGCGATTGCGACAGTGATTAATTACATTGATCGAGGCGCACTCGGTTTCCTCTGGCCGGAGATTTCGAAAGATCTTGGTCTGACGAAAACCGACTATGCGATTATCCTCAACGTATTCACCTTCGCTTACGCTTTCGGCCAGACACTATTTGGCAAGATTTTCGACTGGATTGGTACGCGGCTTGGCTTCATCCTGTCGATCACAGTCTGGTCGGTTGCAACCATCCTGCACGCGGCAGCTGCCAACCTGACCAGTTTCGCTATTTTTCGTGGCTTGCTCGGTATTTCCGAAGCCGGCAACTGGCCCGGCGCGACCAAGGCCAATGCAGAATGGTTCCCGATTAGAGAGCGAGCACTGGCACAGGGGATTTTCAATTCCGGTGCGGCCATCGGTGGAATAATTTCGGCACCGATCATCGCCTATCTGTTTGTCTTTCTCGAAAGCTGGCAAGCAACATTTATCACCGTGGGCGCACTCGGACTGCTTTGGCTCATTCCCTGGCTTATCGTTTACAAGTCCGGACCAGACAAGCACCCATGGATCTCCGAGTCCGAACGTGAATACATTCTGACCGGTCAACGAGACGTTGAAACGAACGAGGTGGCCACTTACGCGCCCGGCTCTGCGGAGATTTTGTCTCGCAGGCAAAGCTGGGGTGTCATCATGGCGTCATTCTTCCTTGACCCGATCTGGTGGTTGTTTGTTGGCTGGTTACCGCTGTATCTGTCCGAGACCTATGGGTTCGGCGTAGCGGAAATCGGAAAATTTGCCTGGATACCGTATGTCGGCGCAATGTTCGGCGCCTGGTTTGGCGGACTCCTGGCGCAAAAGCTGATCGGAACCGGATGGACGGTCAACAAGGTTCGAAAATTCGTCATCGGGCTGGGCGGCCTGATCATGCTGGTCTCGCTCCTGATGACGATGAAAGCGGCGACGCCGATCGTCGCGGTGTTGCTGATGGCTGCCATTCTGTTTGGCTTTCAAACCGCCGTCGGAAATATTCAGACACTGCCGAGCGACTTTTACAGCGGCAAGTCCGTCGGCTCGCTAGCCGGTTATTCCGGTACTGCCGCGAAGCTTGCGGTCGTTGGCCTGAACTTCCTGATTCCGGTCATCACCGTCAAAAGCTATGCCCCTGCCTTTGCCGTCGGCGCGGCATTGGCAATCCTGACGGTGCTTTCGGTCTGGATCCTCTGTGGAAAAATTCAACCTCTCAGCCCGCGCCAGAATGGCGCTGCCTAGTACAATTAACTTTAGGAGTATGTAGTGAAGAAATTTGATGGAAAAGTCGCCATAGTTGCCGGTGGTGCAAGAGACATTGGTCGTGCGATATCGGAAAAACTCGCAGCGGGCGGTGCAAAAGTTGTGGTCAACTACTTCAGCAGCAAAGCTGACGGAGAGGCGACGGTCGCCGCGATAAAAAAGGCTGGCGGAACAGCGATTGCCGTGGCCGGTGACATGACGAAGCAGGCTGATGTCGAAAACCTGGTTCGCGCCACGCAGGCAGAATACGGCGACGCGATCGATATCCTGGTCAATGTTGTCGGTGGACTGGTTGCTCGCAAGTCCCTCGCCGAAATGGACATGGAATTCTTCGAGTCAATCATGCGACTGAATGTAACCAGTACGTTCCTGACGTCGAAGCTCGTAACGCCGCACATGGGTGAAGGGTCGGCAATTGTCAATTTGTCGTCGCTTGCGGGCCGCGATGGTGGTGGCCCCGGTGCCGCTGCTTACGCAACATCCAAAGGTGCGGTAATGACATTTACGCGTGCGTTGGCGAAGGAATTTGGCCCGCAGAAAATTCGTGCGAATTGCGTTTGCCCCGGCATGATCGCGACCACCTTTCACGATACCTTCACCAAGGATGCAGTGCGCGCGAATGTTGCGGCAGGTACACCGTTGCGCCGTGAAGGCCAGGCGCATGAGGTTGCCGACCTCGTTGCCTACCTTGCCTCCGATGAATCGAGTTTCATCACGGGTGCGAGTGTCGACATCAACGGCGGCTTGAGTTTCTCCTGACACAGCGGCCGACGTATTTGCGTCGGCCAAAGTCACCGCAGGGGGGTCGAAATGGGATCGATCGTGCTAAAGTCCGCGCGTGACCATTTCGATTCCCGATTTTTCGATGACGCGCGTCGTTGTTGCCGGCGACGTAATGCTCGATCGCTACCTGTTTGGTTCAACCGGCCGGATATCTCCGGAAGCCCCGGTGCCGGTGGTGCACGTACAACAGACCGATGACCGCGCGGGCGGTGCGGCCAACGTTGCGGTAAACCTTGCCAGTCTCGGCGTTGAAACACGCCTCGTCGGCGTGGTTGGACAGGATGAAACCGCGGACGCCCTCGAAGCCATCATGGCGAGTCGGGATATTCGCTGCGATTTCCACCGCGTTTCGGACAGGCCAACGATTACCAAGACCCGCGTTCAAAGTCGCGGTCAACAACTCATTCGCCTGGACCAGGAAAACACCTCGGCGATGCCGGGTGACGCCGTCGTCGAGGTCTTGCGAAAGTCCATCGACGGGGCTGGCGCTGTTGTGCTGTCTGACTATGGAAAGGGCGCACTGACCGATGTCCGGGCCATGATCTCACTGTGCCGTGATGCCGGCCTTCCGGTGCTGGTTGACCCGAAGGGAACAGACTTCGGGAAGTATCGCGGGGCGTCGGTGTTAACACCGAACATGAGCGAATTTGAAGCCGTAGCCGGTCGATGTGACAGTGACGACACACTGGTGTCAAAAGCCCGCAGGATGCTGACGGACCTGGATCTCGGCGCCTTGCTGGTAACGCGGAGTGAGAAGGGGATGCTGCTCGTGGAACCGGGCAAGGATCCGTTGTTCTTGTCCACACAGGCGCGGGAAGTATTTGACGTGACCGGCGCGGGCGACACCGTTATTGCAACCCTGGCCGGTTCGCGTGCCAGCGGACAGGATTGGGCATCAGCCGCGGCGCTGGCGAATGTTGCAGCCGGACTGGTGGTACGCAAGATCGGCGTCGCCAGTGTGACGCCCGGCGAGATCAGCGCGTTCCTTCATCAGCGCGGGCAAGGCGGCCGTGGCCTGGTCGGGCCGAAAGAACTGCGATTACTGGTCGCCGAGTCCAGGCAGCGCGGTGAACGCGTGATCATGACCAATGGTTGTTTCGATGTATTGCATGCCGGTCACGTGTCCTACCTGGAGGAGGCGAAGAGCCTCGGCGACCGACTGATTGTTGCGGTGAACGACGACCCGTCCGTCAAACGCTTAAAAGGCGAGAAGCGGCCGATCAATGCATTGCAGGACCGTTTGCTGGTACTTGCGGGCCTTGCGGCCGTGGATTGGGTTGTGCCGTTTTCTGACGATACACCACAGGCATTGATCGCTGACATCCTGCCGGACGTGCTCGTCAAAGGCGGCGACTATCTGCCGGAAGACATCGCGGGCGGCAAGGAAGTGCTGGCCAATGGAGGGGAAGTGCGTGTCCTTGCATTTCGAGATGGCCTTTCCTCCAGCCGAATCATCGACAAGCTTCGCGACTAGTGCGTCACCTCTACAACCTTCTCACCTACCTGCTGCTCATTCCGTTTGCTTTCTACTGGCTGTTTCGCGGCATAGGCAACAGGAGCTATCTCGATCGCTTGTCACAGCGTTTCGGATTCGGTTTCCCGAAACTCGATGGCTGCATTTGGGTGCATGCGGTGTCCGTAGGCGAGGTGCAGGCGGCAGTACCGCTGATCCAGTCGTTGTCGGAACGCTACCCTCAACAATCGCTCCTGGTGACCACCGTAACGCCGACCGGTGCTGCACGTGCGGCGGCCCTGTTTGGTGATCGGGTCAGCCACTGTTACATCCCGTTCGAGTTTCCCAATGCTGTCCGCAGTTTTTTTGCATCGGTAAAGCCGAGCGCGGCAATGATCATGGAAACCGAAATCTGGCCAAACCTGTATCGCGGTTGCGGCATTCGTGGAATACCGCTGGTTCTTGTCAGCGCCCGCATTTCACCACGATCGATTCCGGGTTATCGGCGCTTGCTGCCGCTGATCAGGGAAACGCTGTCGCACGGCATCATCATTGCGGCACAGAGCCAGGCTGACGCTGACCGGTTCATTGAGCTCGGTGCCAATGCGCAAAGGACGATGGTCACCGGCAATATCAAGTTCGACGTAAAGCCGGATCCGGCCGTCGCGGAAAACGGCAAGCGCTTGCGCGCGAGGCTGTTTGGCGAGCGACGAGTCTGGATTGCCGCGAGCACCCACGAGGGCGAGGAGCAGCAGGTGCTGGCGGCACATCGCAGCTTGCTGGCACAGCATCCGGACTTGTTGCTGATACTGGTGCCGCGACATCCGCAACGATTCAGCGGTGTTCAAAACCTTATTGAGAGCGAAGGATTCAGCATTATTAGCCGGACCGAGCAAAGGTCATGTGGGCCGTCGACAGACGTCTTCCTGGTCGACACAATGGGTGAAGTGCCGCTGTTCTACGCTGCGAGTGACATTGCGTTTGTGGGCGGCAGCCTGGTGCCGATCGGGGGTCACAACCTGCTCGAACCCGCGGCGCAGGGTCTGCCGATTGTCACCGGACCGCACCTGTTCAATGCACTCGACATCGCGGACAAGTTTATTGAGCTTGGCGCCTGCCGAATCGCGGCGGACAGCGCCGGCCTTGCGAGAATTGTAGCCGAGCTGATCGACAACCCTGAAGAAGCCGCTCGAATCGGTCGGGATGGCCTAAGAGTGTTGCAGCAAAATCGGGGTTCGCTGAAGCGGCTCCTGGTTTTGCTGGAGCCGCTACTCGACGAACGGGATACGCTCGAGACAGCCTAGGGGTTTTGCTGGTTGGCGCGACTGGCCGCTGCCTCTTCCGGGGATGGACGATCCTGCAGCCATTTATCGATCCGTTCGAGGTCCTGAACCTGCAATGTGCCGGCCGCCTGCTTCAGTCGCAGTGCGTTCATGATGTAGTCGTAGCGGCTCTGGTAAAAATTGGTGATCGCCGCATACAGCGAGAACTGGGAATTCAGCACTTCGACGATGGTGCGGGTACCGACTTCGTAACCCGCCTGGGTGGCCTGCAGCGCCGTGCGACTCGAGGCTACCGCCTGTTCAAGCGCTTTGACGCGGCTGATTTCGGACAAAACACCTAAGTAGGCGTCGCGTGCCTGTCGTTCCGTTTCGCGTGTCACGCGTTGCAACTGTTCACGGCTCGCACGGTGCAGGTAGACGGCCTCTTTAACGCGTGACTTGTTGGCGCCACCGGCAAACAACGGGATATTGAATTGCAGGCTGATGCTGTCGTTGTCGTTCTCGAAGCTGTCGGTCTGACTAATGCCTGGCGCCGAATAGACGGAGTCGGTGTCCGCCGTGCCGGCGGTTGCCACCAGTTCAAGTGTTGGGTAGTAGCCATTGCGACGGAATGAAATCTCATCCCGCGCGAGCTGTTCGTCCAGGCGGCTCGCGATCAGATTAAGGTTTTGCTCAAGCGAAAGACGTACCCAGTCCTGCTCGCTGCTCGGATCGGGCGTGAGCAGGGGAAAGTCTGCTGCAGGCGCATCCAGTTCGGAAACGTACTCGCCGGTGATCTCGCGCAAAAACTCGCGCGCGGTCGCCAATGTTCGTTTCGCCGCAATCTCATCGGCAACGGACTGGTCGTAGGCGGCCTGCGATTCCTGGACGTCAGTTATGGCAATGAGGCCAACGTCGAAACGTTGCTTGGCCTGTTCCAGTTGCCGCGCGATGGCCTCCCGATTGGCATTGATGGATGTCAGGCGATCCTCGGCCGCCAGCACATCAAAATATCGCTGCGCGACGCGCACAATCAGGTCCTGTTGTGCCGCCTCACGAACGGCTTCGGCCCGGGTGATGGTTTTGTCGGCACGCTTCAGGTTGACGATCTGGTCCCAGCGAAACAAAGACTGTCTCAGCGTGACCCCGTATCGGAACACATCGGTCTCGTTCGTCGAGGTTACCGCGACCGGTGGAAGGTTCGGGTCCGGGTTTGGGATCAGGTCGGGGCCGGAACGCTCCGCACTCTCGTAGGCGCCACCCACGCCGATCTGTGGCAGCAGTGCACCGCGCGCCTGGGGCTTGGATTCCAGCGCGGCGAGGCGCCGGGCTTCGGCCTCGTGAATTTGCGGATCGCTTTGCAAGGCTTGCTGATAAATTTCAAGCAGCGACGATGCCCGGGACGGTCCCGAAATAAGAAGAGCCCCAAGTGTGATAATTAACACACTGATATTATTAATATTTTTCATTTTTCCCCGTTCCGGAATTAAGCCGACCATCGGCCTGAGGTGTTATAGTCTACTACACCACTATATCAGTTGAAAACTCTGGCTTTAGCATTAGATGCAGCAAGCGCCGTTCTGGTTTCGCTACTGGCCCGTAAATTACCGCCTAGAACGAAAATTGCGGCGGCAACGCGCCGTTGATCAATGGCTGAAGCTCGGTCTCGAAAAGACTTTCATGAATAACTTCCTCACCGTCAACGCAGAGCGCCCGTGTTGCGACCATCGCGGGTGCGTTGCCAACAACGACAAACAGTCGCCCGCCGGGCGCAAGCTTGTCAGTGAAGCGTGGATCAAACGTTTGAATAGAACCTGTGACCGCGATGGCGTCGAAGGTTCCATCCGGCAGCTCCTTCATCGCGTCCATTTGCAACAAGTCGACGTTTTCAATGTCGGCCGCCTGCAGCGCGAGTCGAGCCGAGTCGAGAAAATCGTCGTACAGGTCGACGCTGGTCACGTGACTCGCGAGCGTTGCAAGGCATGCCGTAAGAAAGCCGCTGCCGGTACCGATCTCGAGAACTTTCTCACCCCCGGTCAGCCCCAGCGCCTGCAACACACGACCTTCGATCGTTGGCGTCATCATGAACTGGCCGTGCCCGATCGGAATCTCGGTGTCCGCAAACGCGAGCGATTCGAAGCCCGGTGGCACAAAACATTCGCGTGCAACTTCGTTCAACACGTCGAGAACATTTTCATCCAGTACGTCCCAGGCTCTCACCTGTTGTTTGATCATCTGCCGTCGGGCAAAATCTGTATTCATGTTGCTTGCCTGTAAGTGATTGAATTCATTTCAAACCGCGCTCATTCGAAGGCGATAGTCCCTGCACGTAGCCGCAATCAAGCCCAAGCACTTCCTGAATTATGGTGAATCGCAGCAGCGGCGTCACCGTGCTGGGATATGCTTACAGATGCTTGATTTTTGTACGCTTCTTATACCCGACATCTCCGTCATCGGAGAGTCCATTTGAGCCTAATAATAACAAATGAACATCACTAACTTGGCTGTATTTGGGCTCTGATGTCGCCGACCAGCCTGCTCATACTGCTTACCATTGTTGCCGCGATTGCGGTCGGCACAGGCGTATGGCTGTGGGGGTCACGCGCAAACCTGATGCGGCGCGTCAGACGACTGAACGACGAAATGCTGGAAGCGTCGAAAGACTCGTCGGTCGGGAGACGGCTGACGATACCCAATGACCCGGATACGGCGCAGATTGCGCATACGATCAATCGGCTGTTCGACGCGGTCGGTGAGCGCGACGAAAAAATCCAGGGGCGCGATCGACTGTTTCGGGAATTCACGAAGACGCTGCCGGAGATCGTGATCATTCACGACGAAAAAATACTGTTGTCGAATGAATCGGCTGCCGCGCTCGTCGGGATGGAGCCTGCACAACTGGTTGGCCGGGAGATTTCCGACCTGATCAAGCCCGCGTACCGGGCATTGTTCAGGAAGACCGTCACGAAGCGGCTTGCTGGGGAGGAAGCGCCGCCGCGTATCGAAGTGCAAATGATCAATGGCAACCAGGCCGGGCTGTGGGTTGAGGCGCAGAGCTCGACCATTGAGTACCACGGACAGCGGGCCATCCTGACCATAGCGCGTGACGTCAGCTATCGAAAAAGCCTCGATGTATCGCTGTCCCGAAGCAAGCGGCAGGCTCAGTACACGCTCGAGTCCATCGCTGAAGGCGTAATTACGACCGACAACGACGGGCACATCGACTACATGAATCTGGCCGCCGAATCCTTGATTGGTACGAGCCGCGACGATGCGGTCGGCCATCGGGTCGGGGAACTGTTCACACTCGTTGACGATGCCGACCGACGGCCACTGGGTGATCCGGTTGAACGTTGTCTTGCGATGCGCCGACGCGTCAATATGGGACGCCGCGCCGTCATGGTGACGGTTGGTTCCGAACAGGAACATTCCGTCGAAATCACCGCGTCGCCTGTGCGCGGACCCGGCAACAGCATCTCCGGAACCGTGGTTGTATTCCACGACGTCAGCGAGCTGCGTGGCCTGACGCGCAAGATGTCGTACCAGGCAACACACGATCCGCTGACTGGCCTGATCAACCGGCGTGAATTCGAACGACGGCTCGACGAAGCGAT
>JAUHYO010000422.1 GCA_030426325.1 Gammaproteobacteria bacterium
GGCGTGCTCGAGGGGTTCAAGATAATGTTGGCACCGCTGGCAATTGTCGTCGTCGCATTCATGTTCAAGACGGTGAATGACCAGCTCGGATTGCCGCAGTACGCGATCGCAACAGTTGAACCGCTGATGTCGCCACTGTTCTTTCCGCTTGTCGTATTCCTCACCATGGCCTTGATTGCGTTCGCAACCGGTTCGTCCTGGGGCGTTTTTGCGATCGCGATCCCGATTGTCATGCCGCTGGGCGTCGCGATGGAGGTGCCGACACCGCTCGTTATTGGTGCATTGCTATCGGCCAGTTCTTTCGGTAGTCATGCCTGTTTCTACGGTGATGCGACGGTGCTATCGGCACAGGCCTGCGGTGTTGGTGTAATGGAACATGCGTTGACGCAGCTTCCGTACGCACTGGTCGCCGCCGCCCTGGCATCGATAGCCTTTGTCGGCTACGGGCTTGCAATCGGCTAGTGGCGCCGAGGGTAAACCAAAGGCCACTATTTGCAGATTATGGTGTCGGGCGAGTCGCGGCTTTTTGTTGCTCGTCTTTGATTTCCTGGCGCCACTCGAAAACGTTGAGTTCGATGAATACGAAAGCCACGAGCCACAGGAATGCATCCCAGAAGTCAACGAAGTCGCCTTTGAAGCCCCAGTAAATTGCGGCCAGCAGGAGCAGGGAATACAGCACGTATTTCGCGGCATAGCTGAGACGAAGCGCGAGGCCCTCGTATCGATTCTTTTCCTGCAAGCGAACATCAATCTCAAGAACCAGGACAACCAATAGCCAAACGCCCGCATTAATGACATCGACCCAGGCAAGTCGGCGAATCTCCGTCAACCCGGCTGAGTCCACGACAGCGGGCATCGCGTCAAAGCGAAAAAATGCGCTCGCATCGGACATGGCGGCGCAGTTGGTCGCTGTTAGTTCGACATACTCATCAAGGTCTACCGCGTAGGACCATCCATCACTGACCAGCGTGCAAAGCGCACTGACATCCGGGAGTGGCACGGCGTCATAGATAAAACCCAGCTTCGCCAGGTACCCGTAAAAGGCATAGACGATAAAGCCGTAGCAGACTACGCGCACACCTTGCAGTGACCAGGTGACTCGCGGGCTGTAGTGGTGGTCCTCAAGGACATAGGTTTCCAGCTCAAACATCAATAGCAGGATGAGCCATGCCGCCGTATCGATGGTTGCCGGGAACGACGCAATGATATGCGCGATCTTGACGCCGTTGGGAAATTGAAGAACAGCGGCGAGAAATTCCTCGCGCCAGAATACGAACACATTGAAAGCGAGCAATGCGTAAACGACGTACTTGAAAAACTGGAACAGCTTGTGGCTGTTAATAGTCAACTACCGGCTCCCGCCTTGGAATCGGGCGAATCGAAGTGCGAGTTTATGCGCGATATGTGGCGATTGGCAATCGCCAATCGTCAATCGATACTCCGGGCAAAATCCGAATCATCCGTATCGGCGCCCAGATAGTAGACCCAGACATTTTCTTCACCCGTTAAAAGTTCGATGTATTTCGGGTGGACAAAGATGTTTTCACGACCCGATTTTATTTCGCGCAGCACCCCGAGATCGCATAGTTGCTTCAAATAGACCGATGCGGTTTGGCGTTTGGCGATGCCGGAGCCGACGAGATTGCCGATGCGGCAGTAAGGCTGTTTGAACAGCAGTTCCACGAGTTCCCAGGAATAAATTTTCGGTAGCCGCTTTTGCACGTACTGACCGGTGTGTTCCATCAGTTCGCGGATCGACTTGATCTTGTCTGTCGTCCAGGTGCAGGTCTCTTCAACTCCATCGAGAATAAAGAAGATCCAGGGTTCCCATGCCTGCTCGGATGTGACCTTTTGCAATAGCCGGTAGTAGGCCGCCTTGTTCTGGATAATGTAACGACTCAGGTACAGGATCGGCGAGTCGAGCAAGCCGAGTTCCACCAGGAACAGGATGTTCAGAATTCGGCCAGTACGGCCATTTCCGTCGGAGAACGGATGAATGGCTTCAAACTGGTAGTGCTGGATGGCCATCCTGACCAGCGGGTCGATATCCGTGCTTCGGTGCATGAAGTCGGCCCAGTTGTCGAGCATGTCGATGAGCAGCCGTTGCCCGACCGGCGGGGTGTAAATGGTTTCCCCGGTCAGTCGGCTGGTCAGGGTCGTGCCCGGTTCCGATCGGATATCGAGTTCAACGCCCTTGACCGTGCTGCAAATCTGGAT
>JAUHYO010000080.1 GCA_030426325.1 Gammaproteobacteria bacterium
CGGACCCTGACCAAACAGGATATAGGATGCAACCAGGGGATAGCGTCCACTGTTGGATGTCGCATTGTAGGCGCGGAACAGCTGCGTCAATCGCAACAGCGGCTCTTTGAGCTTGCCATCGATTTCCATCGGCATGTCCGGGCGCGCCTCCGGGTCCAGCAGTATGGCTTTGACAACCGCAGCCAGATCACCACGGACGCCGCTGCCGTTGTTGTTGAATGCGGATGCAACCCGACTGATGTAGCCGGGGGACGGATTGCTGGTCACCAGGCGCTGAATCAAGCGCGTTGCGATAAAGGGTCCGACGTTCGGGTGTTCGAATATGTTGTCGAGTGCGTCGGACAGATCCTGCTCACCGCTTTGCCCGGCGGGTAGTGTCACGCCATTGAGCAAGAGCTTTTCGCCGGCATCGTGATAGTCGGGCCACAGCTCCATCGGGACGACTTGCGTTGCCGGCGTGCCACGTGCCTGTTCGAAACTGGGTGAGCCTGCCCAGGTCCAGCCGGTGTACACGTGGGCAAATCCTTCGATAATGGCCTGGTTGTAGGTCGGAATCGGCTGGCCAAAGGCATCGGTTTTTTCAGTGCCGTCCAGATTCAGCTCGACCAGGCCAATTGAGAACAATTGCATCAATTCGCGTGCGTAGTTCTCGTCGGGCCGTATGTTCAGGGCAGGATTGGGTTTCTCGTTGCCGAGCATGCTGAGGTAGACGCCCATGGCAGGGTGCAAGGTGACCTCTTCCAGCAATGTGCGGTAGTTGCCAAATGCATTGCGCGCCAGGACATCGTAGTAGTCCGCCAGCGCATACGGTGCCTGTGCGAGTGCACCCAGTTGCGAAACGACTAAAATTTCGGACAACGCGAACGCAACGCGCTGGCGAAGCTGGTCGTCCCCGTTGACCGCGTTTCGAAACCAGATATCGACGCGGTCTTCCTGCAACTGAAACATGAATTGCGGTACCGGAACGGACTGCACATGCGGTAACTGCAGGGAGACGGGTTTTTGCAGCTGGCTATCGATCCAGCCTTCGATACCCAGTGCGATGACTTGCTCGGTATCACTGTCAATCGCGCCAAAGCCACCCTGGTTCAAAAGTTGCACCGCTTCGGCTTTGGTAACGGTCACCGGCGGAGGGGGTGGCGGTGGCTCGGTACCACCGCCCCCTCCGCCGCCACAACCGGCTAGAGTCAATAGCAGTGGCGCCAGGACTGAGCTAAGTCGATTCATCGTCATATTCTTGTCCTTTCAGTCCCTGGATTCGAGGAACCAGGTCCGCTTATTTTTTCGCCACCACCGACTCGAGATAGTCGATCTGCTCGGCCGTCAGCAGATTCTTGAGCTTGACGAGCATTGCAACCTGCTTCTTCTTGACCTGATTCTCGGCCAGAAGTGCAGTTTGCACATGCTTCATCACCGCCGTGCTATCGATCGGCTTCCGGTCCAGCTCCGCCATAAGTGCTTGATATGCCTCACGCATATCCCATTCATGCTCGGCGACACCGGTCTGGACCTCGACGACTGCCGCCCGAATCTCCGCGTATTGCTCCTTCGTGAGATCCAATGCGTCCTGCTGCTCCAGGATCACATTCGGCGCGAACAACTTCCCCTTGAATACGTCGTCCTTCGGGGCCTGGGCGAGCGCGTTGCCGCTTCCCAGGGCCAGCACTGCCAGCAGAATGAATATTGTCTTGCTCATAGTAACGCGCCTCCATCGGGTTCCGTTGACTCAAAGAGCCGGGGAATTTCCTGATAAATGTCGAATTCATGTGTCGGCAGCAGGGAATCGCTTGGCGCCGACCAGCTCGTGCTCGCCGCCAGTTCCTCCCTGTCGACGTAGATAAAATCCTGATCCTGACCCACGGGCCGAAGATTGATCGCCACCAGGGCCACCATTGCCGCCAATCCAACGGCCGATAAACGCAAGCGTCGTCTCAATCGAATCTGCCGCTCGGCCGCCGCGAACGACCTGCCGAACGGCGGCACGCTGGCAGGAGTCCGCGCCTTTCGCACCGCATCAGCAAGCATCCTGTCGTCGTCATTCATCCAGCCAGTCTCCAGCGCTCACCAGTTTTGCGCGCAATGATTTCTTCGCGCGGTCGTAGTGCACCCGACCCGTACCGCTCGTTACGCCCATGACAACTGACGCCGCTTCGATCGTCATCTCGCTGCAAAATACGAGTTCAATAATGTCTCGCTGCCGTTGTGGCAACGCCTGCACAGCCGCCCAAAGATCCGGTTTTCTTTCGCTTTCCGCCGGTTTCGCCGCGGGTACGGCATCACCGGCGAAAGCGGTAACCAGTTTCAGGCGTGAGGCGATGCGCCGATAGCGACTTCTTGCCAGGTTCTGAAGCACCGAAAATACAAAGGTCTTTAGCGACGAGTGTCCTTCAAATCGCGCCTTGCCAGTCAGCAATTCAACGTAAGTTTGTTGCACCAGATCCTCCGCTACGGATTGCTCGTAATCACTTCGGGAAAGCGCCCACGCGAATAATTCTTCGTGAAGGGCTTCGAGTGCCGATCGAGAAATCTTTGGATTCTTGTCCAGGACATCGCTGTCACTCATGCCGCCTCCCGATTTGTTGGTGGCATAAGGAGGATGCTCATATGACAGCTTTGGATACTAAATCAGGTGTTCGGGCTTCTTATGGTAAGTCCGAATGCCGTACTGCCGACCCGGAAACCCGAGGCCGTCTGATGCAACGTCAACGAGATGGGTTCATCGCTGGCCGCCGGGTGGAACACCATCAGGATCGTGACACCGTGCTCCTTGCTGTCCGGGCGATTGCTGACACCGGCGTCGCATTGCACGATGAAGTTCCCCTCCGCGAAGGCGCCGAGATCGTGCAGACAACAAAAATAGTTCAATACCTGGACTTGCAACCGATCCGCCAGCGTGTCGTTTTCAGGTTCGAATACTGCCCAGCGCGTCGCACGCGCAATGGAATTGATAAGCTGCAGGCAAAAGCGTCGAACCGGCAAATGCGCGTAGGTTGCGTAAGCCTCGCTGCCACGCCCCATCGTTACCGAAGCATGGACCCGCGCCTTACCGACCGAACCACGTCGAATGGAATTGAGACCCGCACGCATCAACAATCTCGTGTCGTCATCCGACAGCTCGAGGGCAGGACGCAACTGCCGTTGCAGGTCGAGGCCCTGTTGATCCATCGCCTGCCAGGAGCCAAAGCTGCGATCCTGCTTGCACAAAAGCCCGGCAATTGCACCGCCCGCCGGCCGTGCAACGCCGTCATCGTTTCCCTGCACCGTGATGCGCGGAAAATAGCCGAGCAGATTCGGGCTGGCATAGCCGAGATCGCGCACTCCGGCGACCGCCTCTTCGGCGCTCTTCCATGTCGGCAGCGGATCGACGATCAGCATTGCGCCTCGCTGTCGACAATACATTTCGGCGGCGAGAATCGCCGCGGGGCCGACGTCCCTGCCTTTGCCCGGTGGCGGCAGGTAAAGAAGATCAAAATGTTCGATTTGCTCGAGCGCGAAAAGGCCGCTTCGCCCGCGTCGCGACCCGACCAGGTCATAGTTCGATAACTCGGTTCCGTCCGTGCCCGCTTGCGCATGATCGACGTAGGTCGATTCGTAGGAGCGCCCGGATCGTGTTGTTCGTTCAGGACGATGTGTCGGCAACGGCGACTCCACCCGCGCAATATCCGAGGTCAGCAGTTCAGTCGCAACGAATTTCGCTGCATCGTCCTTCCACGACAAGCCTTTGTAAAACTCCTGATCAATGACAAGGCCGGTGCCGGGATTGATTCGCTGCAACGTCAGGTTGAACTGATCATCGACATCGATGCCGTCGTAATCAACCGCGGCGCGGATAAACTCGGTCGAGCCCGGTTCAATCGCTCTCAGCACCAGCGCCGATCCGCTGGCCGGCAAACACAGCATTGCACCGCGTGCATTGTTAGCGACACGCACGATGAACAATCGCTTTCCGCCATGATCAAAAAACTGCCGGGCGGCGGGTCCAAGACTGGAGTGGGCCCAGACATCACCGAAACGGCGACGGAATTCGCCAAAGTTGGTGACCAGTACGGGTGTATTCAGGGGACCACGAAGCGCACGGCCAACAAAAGCGGCCGTGGTTTCTGGACACACATCGATGGGTTGATCCATCGCTGCGATTTCGGTGACCGTGATACCGCGGTCAACTGCATCTGACAAACTTGTCTCCGAACTCGGTCAGATTGGCGTGTCCGTATTCTAAACACTCGCGCTCACCTATGCACTTGGTTAATCTCTTCGATCATGAGTGACTTCCTTCGGATTGCGTATCCCACACTTGCGAGGCGGCTTCCAAAGCTGTCGATCGCGAAGTTGCCGACGCCGGTTTCCTGCCACAATTTCAAGACTTCGCGAGGAATTCGCCGCGTTATGGTGAAACACGACAACCTGAGCAGCGATCTTTACGGCGGCAACAAGATTCGCAAACTGGAGTACATACTGCGTCGCGCCAAAGACCGCGGTGCCAGGCGCGTAGCAACTTTTGGCGCAGTCGGTTCCAATCATGCGCTCGCCACAGCGATGCATGCCAGGCAACTGGGATTCGACTGCAGTTGTTTTCTCGCTCACCAGTTGCGCACACCGCGCATTCGGCAAACGCTCGACATGCATCTCGAAATTGGCACTGAGCTGATTAAATGGGGAGGCGCTATCGACCACCTCGATCTGTATCGACGCAAACTGCAGGGTCGCAATGTCTGGGTCATCCCGCTCGGCGGAACCTGCTGGTTCGGTGCAGTGGGCTTCGTGAATGCGGGTCTTGAACTCGCTCAGCAAATTGCGGACGGTGGACTGGACGCGCCGAATCGCATCTACATCGCCAATGGCACGATGGGCAGCGTTGCCGGGCTCGCGGTCGGGCTGGATCTCGCGGGCGTCGATGCCGAGATTCAGGCGGTGCAGGTCGCCGACAATCGCTTTTCCAATCGCGATGTTCTCGAGCGACTCATTCGCAAAATCGCTGTACTGCTTAACCGGCTGGATCCGTCCATTTCGGCCACCGCCGGAACGAGGACACCTGTCGTTTGGCGAAGTGATTTTTTTGCCGGTGCGTACGCTGCAGTCGACGAGACCACACTCCAGGCCGTGGACATTGCCGATCGCGAACTGGGTCTGCATCTTGAGACAACCTACACCGGCAAGGCAATGGCAGCGCTGCTGCATGATCTCGACACCAGCGATAGTGACGTATGCAGCCTCTTTTGGAACACCTACAACTCGCAGCCATTACCGACCTTCGGTGGGGGCCATCCGCGGCGCAATAGCCTGCCGAAACAGTTCGCCCGTTATTACGAATGATGACTGAGAGACGACTGCTCTATTGCGGTGATGAGGCCGCGGCGTCCGCTTCGATCTCGGCCTCGATGGTCTGCATCATTTCGCGGACCTCCGACAGCGTCGGTTCATTGGGATCGGGCTCGACAATATTCTGAACAACGCGCGCACGCGCCATTACTTCCATTGCATCGTATTCGACAATACTGGTCGGCACCCCGTTCGGATTCTGTGCCAATGCGGTTACATGGTCGCCAAGGTGCGCATTGAATGCCTGCCCGTTGGCTTTGCTCTGCACCTCAAGAATGCGCTGCAGGCGCTCGGCGGCCGGGACATCATCATCTTCAAGCGGTGGATGCGCTTCAAAGTACACGCGTCCGTTCAGTCGGCCCATCTGATACGGCTCATTGATGATGGTCACGACTTCACCGATGTCGACCAGCGTGTAGAGAAACTCGATGTTTTCAGGATACAGGCGAACACAGCCGTGACTGACTCGCATGCCGACGCCGTAAGGCTGGTTGGTGCCGTGGATCAGGTAGCCGGGCATATTGAGCTTCAGTACTCGCGTGCCGAGCGGGTTGTCCGGGCCGGGCGGAACGATGGATGGCAGCGGATCGCCGGCCTCGGCATGTTCCTTACGCACCGATGCAGGAACCCACCAGGTCGGGTCTTTCGCTTTCGCGACGACCGTCGTTTCGCCTAAAGGTGTTTCCCAGCCAACACGCCCGATACCAATGGGATACGTCAGTACCTTTTGCGGCTCTCCATCGGCCACTTCGGGATAGTAGAAGAGACGCTTGGTTGCGATATTGAGGATCACGCCACGCTTTGGTGAATCCGGCAATACGAACTGCGTTGGCAGCAGAACCGCCGTGCCCTCGCCCGGTAACCAGGGATCAATGCCCGGGTTTGCCGCCAACAGTTCGTCATAGCCAAGCCCATAGGTTCGCGCGAAATCTGAAAACGTGTCGTCGGGGCCAGCGAACACAACCTGCGGTTCGCCGACAACACTTTGCTCGTCGGATTCCAGTACGAAGGTATTCGCATCGATAGGCTCGACGACCGGTCGATCCTCGAGCGCGACAAATTCAGGCCCCGGGTTTTTCTTAAGCCCTGCCATGAAGCCATCGAGCGTTTCACAACCGCCAATGATCAGCAGTGCGGCGAGCAGCGCGGCTCGGTTCAGAAAGGTTTTGGTATGCAGCAAGTGATCGATCCGTGTGGCAATGCGGCTATTCTAGCAGCGTATTCGGTCGGCTGATTTTAAGTTTCAGGGGCCAGGAAACCCGGCGCCTGGCAGGACCCCATGCGTCACGGAGCGGTGCCTCGATCTGGGCGACCGGATCGCTGCCGTGTGCCGCTTCGTAGTGCTTGACCGCTGACCACGTTCGCAGGTAACCCAGCATGTCCGCGGCCGTCCAATCCAGGCTCATATCGAAGCTCGGCGCGGCAACTGGCAGACCGGGCATTTCAATGCCTGCGTAACCCTGTTCGATCATGGCCCTTTCAGGCGGCCAGAATTCGCCGACGATGTCGCGATACAGTCTGTTAATAATGGCATCACAGTCGGCGCTGACCTCGCAGACTTCGTAGCACCAGATCGCCAAAACGCCTGCCGGGTGCAATACCCTCTTCGCTTCCGCGAAAAATGCGGCCGAGTCGAACCAGTGAAATGCCTGGCCAACCGTCACCAGGTCGACGGATTCCGGGTCAAGACCGGAGTTCTCTGCCTTCGCAACCCGATAGCTGACGCCTGGCTGCGCCGTGGCCTCTGCGATTTGCGCTTCACTGGCGTCGCTTGCGATCACCTGGGGGAAATACTCGGCCAGTGCGACCGCTGCTTGTCCGTTGCCGGTCGCGCAATCCCAGCAAACCGCCGGACTGTCCACCAGCGAGGCCAGGTATCGAAAAAGCTCCGGGGGATAGGTCGGCCGGTATCGCGCGTAGCCGTCTGCCTGGCGGGAGAAATGATCCTTGAAGTCTTGCTCCCCGGGACCTCCCTTCACTACCAGGTCTTTTTGCACTGCGGATTCTTGCCGTCAGCCAGTGCCTCATTGTAAATCGGCAGCGTCTTCTGCCACTGGCTGATCAGGTTTTCGATGCGCGTTTCGCTGGCCGGGTGAGTCGACAAATGTTCCGGCGGTTTCTTACCGCCTGCCTGCGACATGTTCTGCCAAAGATCAACCGCAGCTCGCGGATCAAAACCCGCTTTTGCCATGTACTCAAGTCCAACCACGTCGGCTTCCGATTCCTGGCCCCGGCCCATCGGCAGCTCCATGCCCAGCGCGGCGCCGGCGCTCAGCACCTGGCTGGCTGTATAGGCACCACCTGTATAGCCACCGCCCATGATGACGGCGAGCGCTTCAATGCCAATGCTGGTCAGCGTGCCGCGTGATGCCCGTTCATTAACGTGGCGCGCCGTGACGTGTGCGATTTCATGACCAATGACTGCTGCCAGCTGATGCTCGTTTTCGGTGATCTCGAGAATGCCGGTGTAGACACCGATCTTGCCGCCTGGCATCGCGAATGCGTTAACCTGCTTATCCTCGAATATGGCGAGTTCCCATTCGATGTCGCTGTAAGGCGGATTCAATTCGGTAACAATCGCCTGGGCAACACAGGCAACAAAATCAATCTTGTCACGATCTGTCGACAGCGGCAGCGTCGAACGATAGGCGTTGAATGTTGCCGCGGCTTGCGCCTCGAGTTCGGCGTCCGACTTGGTTATGAGCTGGGGCCGACCGGTTGGCGATGTGGAACACGCGACCATCCCCAGGAGAACGATCAACGTTGTCAGCAACTTGGCAAGATTCATGGCGATATAGACCTCGTGTTTTACCGGGATTATAACGCCGCTAAACGCTTTTGACCCCGCCAATCATTCGACCGCCAAAGAAGCCGCCAGTTCCGCTGTGTCAGCGCGGCAGTCGGGACTCGAAACGCCGGCGCCAGCCCGCGGCATCGGCTTTTTCAAGCGCTCCGTCGAAACCGCCCAGCAGCCGTTTTTGCAATGGCTGCTTGATCTTGTACACAACAGAGTAGAGATCACGCTCCGCCGCACGAGCGCTCAGCAGCTCGTCACTGGTCTGCAACTCGTCGGCCAGACCCAGTTCAAGTGCACGTGTCCCGTACCAATGCTCACCGGTGGCGACTTTGTCGAGATCGAGATCCGGGCGGTATCGCGCGACAGCTTCCTTGAACAAGGCGTGGACGTCTTCGAGTTCTTCCTTCAGTTTGGCCCTGTCTTCATCCGTATTCTTGCCAAACATCGTCACGGTGCGTTTATGCTTTCCGGCGGTGACCTGTTCGAATTCAACGCCATGGCTGTCGAGCATTCGATTGAAGTTCGGAATCTGCGCCAGTACGCCGATCGATCCCAGGATTGCAAACGGCGCTGCAACGATTCGGGTGGCAACACATGCCATCAGGTAACCGCCACTTGCGGCAACCTTGTCGACGCAAACGGTCAGCGGAATATCCCGATCACGAATACGTGCCAGTTGCGATGTCGCCAGACCGTGTTCATGAACGACACCGCCATGATTCTCAAGGCGTACGATGACTTCATCGTCCTGTGTCGCAACATCGAGAATCGCACTGATCTCCTCGCGCAACGACGGGACCGCACTCGCTTTGAGGTCACCTTTAAAGTCGATGACGAAACTGCGCGCACGGCCAGAGTCCGTTTTTGCGTCGGACTTGTCTTTTTTCTTGCGTGCTTTGGCCGCCAGCTTGCGTTGACTCTTGCTCGATACTGCACCTCGCAATGCATCAGCGACCGACTGGTGTTTCTTGTTGAGGTTCTCGACTTCGAGTCCTTCCTGCTGCGCCTTGCGGCCGGCCGATGCGGCAAACCCGATGACAACAATGAAGCCGACGACGATCGTGATCGCCTTCAGGAGGAACAGGCCGTACTCGGCCAGGAATTCAGTCATATTGCGATGCCAACATTATTCTTTTGCAAAACCTGCTCCGCCCGGTAACTCGAGCGCACCATGGGACCGGCAACAACTTCCATGAATCCTTTTTCGAGACCCTCGACCCGGTACGCATTGAATTCGTCGGGTGTGACATAGCGCTCAACCGGCAGGTGATTCGGCGTCGGCCGGAGGTACTGGCCAAGCGTCAGAATGTCAACGTTGGCGGCACGCAGGTCCTGCATGGTTTCCATGATTTCGTGATCGCGCTCGCCGAGGCCGAGCATCAGGCTGGTCTTGGTCAATACGTCGGGGCGGTGCGCCTTGGCATGGCGCAGGACTTCAATCGTCTGCTCATAACTGGCGCGCGGATCGCGGACCGGGTGCGTGAGGCGTCGGACGGTCTCGACATTTTGTGCGAAAACCTCGAGCCCTGAGTCCACGACCAGCTCAACGTGCTCTCGCACGCCATTGAAGTCCGGCGTCAGAGCCTCAACGGCGGTGTTCGGATTCAGTTTTTTGATCTCACGAACACAGGCTGCGTAGTGCGCGGCACCGCCGTCGTCGAGATCATCACGATCAACCGACGTGATGACGACGTATTCCAGCCCCATCAGCTGCACGGCCTTCGCCGAGTTCAGCGGCTCCGCTGCGTCCAGCCAGCCTTTCGGGTTACCCGTGTCGACCGCACAGAAGCGGCAGGCACGCGTGCAGACCGACCCCATGACCATGATCGTGGCGGTGCCGGCATTCCAGCACTCGCCGATGTTTGGACACATGGATTCCTCGCAGACGGTGCTGAGCCGATGCTCATGCACAATGTTGCGAGTACTGGAGTAACCGGCGCCGGACGGCATTTTCGCCCGCAGCCATTTGGGCTTGTCGCCGCGCACCAGGGGCTCGCTGTCACGGCGCTGCTTGACGCCATTCTTGACGGCGGAGAAACCGGCCTCGGTTTTGTACTTCTTGCCACTTTCGACAATCGGGATGCCGCGGAAGGACTTGGGGTCTGTACTCATGCGCTCCAGCTGTAGGTCATGACGAAAAACGGGAGGCATTGTCGCATACTCAAAGCGTGGAACAAACGCCGCTCGCTGCCATCCACAGCCATAATGTGCGCCATCAACGCCCGATCTTACGAGCCAACGCACCAAGCCCTGTCCAACACCACCACGCGGAAACGTCGCGACAGGACTGAATCATCGCAAAAAAAATCCCGGCCGAGGCCGGGAGAATCAGGGGGAACTTGTATCTGACGCCAGAAAATTCAGTGCAGTCTTGCCCAGCTGACCAGTTTCACAGCGTTTTGCTGCAGGTCGAAATTGCGGGCCAGAATGGCTTCGATGTCAGCGGAGTCGGAACTTTGTTCCATCGGAGCGTTCAGTTCTACTACGCCGCAGAACTCGTTGCCGCCGCGGTAATCTGCGTCGGTCAGTATGAACTGCGTGTAATACTTCGCGGACATGGGGCCAATCTACGTGACGGAGGCCTTGGTATCTGTGAGCCACAGCACAAATCCCTGCTCGAAAAGCCAGGATGCGCAAAAAATTGACACAGATCACACTCAGGGCGTATATGGCGTAAAATCGGCCTCTTCTTAGGACACGGTCCACAGATTTCACCCGCCAGCATATGTAACATGCAAGCCTCTCCGCCAGGACAATTGGCGGAAATCAGACGTAAAACTACGGGAAAAAGTACATGGTCTCTAAATCCAGACTATTGAAATCGGTATTCACGGGCATGCTGCTA
>JAUHYO010000081.1 GCA_030426325.1 Gammaproteobacteria bacterium
CCGCCCTCCCAATTACAACGGCCAGTTCCGCTTCATAGTCGATCTTTTCGCTAATACCCAGCGGATAGATAATTGGTTCATTATTCGCAATGACCGTTTGAGGAACCTTGGAGAATATAATCGGAGCAGTTGGACTTGCGCTCTCGCCTTTTTCAAAGGAGCTATCATAACCACTGGACGCAAACTCTTGAGCATGAGCATGATAGTTTTTGCCAACGCAAAAGATGTTCCGAGGCGGAACTGGGATCGGCGCACCAACGATCACCGAAGCCAGATCCACGCTCTTGTTTGGGATGTCCTGTACACCGCCTGCTTCAATGATCGACAACATATCGGTACCAAGCGGGTGTGCTCGGTGCGTCACATCATCAATGACCGCTGCCTCTAGTGACTCGCCGACCTTTATTGTTGCTAGTTTCATCACAGCCTCAATTAGTAACTCTTACTCGCTTGACGTCGTCATTCGTGCAGAAATGGTAACCGCGAACAATCCAGATGCTACGCCGACAAAAAGGCCGGATAGGAGCAAGACAGCAGTGGAAAGTGCCGGAGCCAAACCTGATGCGAAGAAGGTTGTCATCCCAATGAAATAACAAACGACTAGATTTGCAAACGGCATCCCTTGAGACAACAGTGCTGCAAAAACAATAACGAATACGCCCAATAGCAGAGCAATGTCGCTACCCAAAATGGCAGCGGACTTTGAAATAATAATCGCGCCAATGAAGCCAAGCGCGACGCCCAGCAACGTACTAACATAGCTGGGAGCCGCAGACTTTAGGGTCATTCCGCCGGCAACAAACGCTATCCAGCCGATAAACATCGTCCAGACTGGAATGTCCAGGTGGGAACAAATTACGCTCGAAACTGCTGCGATCAGTGCAACTACTGCCAACGCAAGGATACTCATGACAATTGGTCCTTAAACTTTTGTAAACGAAGAAACCTAGTAGCCACGGCTGCGAGAGCGCAGCCGTGGCCTCACGCTAAGCCTAGAACTCCGCACGAAGGCCAACAGATACCATTCGGCCCATCGGAAAGGCTCCGAAGCTGTCAAATCCGGCGCTGGCATTGACGAACGGCGGATATTCGTCGAAAACGTTATCGACGTTTACATAGACAGTCGACTCACCTGGCAGAATATCGGAAAGGTCGTACTGCAAGTTCAGGCTGACGGCTGTATAGGCCCCTACTTCATCTCCACCGCCGACAGGGATGCCGTTTTCCGTTACAACCGGATTCAGTGCACTGCTGCCCCAATAGGTATAGCTGGCAGTGTGGTTCGCGAACGCCTTGCCACTGAATTTACCAATATCAACGCCAAAACGAGCTCTCCATTCCGTTTGTATTGCCGGGAAGGTGCCTATATAGCGATTCTTATTCAGAATACTGAACACTGGCTCACCCGGACCAGTAGTCTGATCGAAACGCGTTCGATGTGTACCATTGATACCAACGTGCATCGTGCCCCAGTTGAAGTCACGTACATATCCGAGGTCGAAATCGATTCCCTCTACGAACACTGTGTACACATTGAAATTTCGAAAATCTACAGAGAAATATTGAGGCCCAGCATCAAGCGGTTCCCGTTGCCTGCGTTCGCCGCGAAATGCCTCAATCTGCTCAGGTGTCGCACCGTTTGGATAGACAGTAATCAAATCGTGAAAGAGATTTGAATTTGCAACAATGGTCAGCGGCGGCGAACCAGCAGCTCCCCTCAGGGTGGTATGCCAGAAAGTGATGTTCGAACTGAATCCTTCTGCAAAGTGCGGAAGGTAGTCAATTCCAACAGCCCAGTTTTCACCGGTTGCGGGACCGACATCCGGATTCGCACCGTCAATTCTGAACCCTGGTCGCCCGGAGATTCCTAATGTACAAATTGCTTGTCCCGGCGCGTCACAGCCAGGAATAAGTGCCGCTTCGGGGAACTTGTCGATTGGAAGATCAACCCTGCCGTTGCGGCTAAAGAAGTTGTCGACTGCCTGACCATTCTTGCCAGAAAGTTTGTCGGGCCCGTAGGTTGAAAATTGTGGCGCCACAAACGACTCGGCATAGTTTGCTCGGAGGCGCAATCCATCAAAAATTTCCCAATTAAACGCATACTTGGGATTGGTCAGTCCACCAAACTCGTCGTAATGGTCGTAGCGAGCGGAAATATTGAACTCGAGTTTTCGAACGCCAGGTATATTCATGTCCTCTGACACCAAAGGAACCAGAACTTCGGCGAATGCCGATTCAACGGTTCGCTCATAGAGAAACGCGTTGTAACTTGACGATACACTGGATGGTCCGGTGTTGTTCGGCTCTGCCACTTCCGAATCTGCTGTTAGTTTCACGTAGTCGACACCTACAGCAACCTTGAGCTCACCAGCCGGTACATCAAACAGTCCGCCGTCAACCTTCATACTGTACTGCTCAATTGTTTGTCGAACACGCTGAAACCTGCGGGAATCGGTGAGGCGAGCCATAACTTCCGGCGACGTTCGATTCGTTGCCAACGGATTCCACAAATCAACAGCATTGTCTACGGTCAGAGGTAGATTGCTTACATAGATATCTGTGTTGGGAATTGCAGGCTGTGTGAGGTCACCATTACTGTTCGTAGTTCCATTCAGCGCGAGCAGCAGACAAGCATTACAGAGCGTTCCAGACACTACTTCCTGACTGATTGCGTTTCCGGCAACCACAAAACCACTTAAGCGCCAGTTGTCGTTGATATCGTAGTCTGCATTTCCGTGTGCATAGAAAATTTCATGCCCGGTCGTCTGATTGGACCCCTCCGGAAACAACTCGTCCGCCATGAATCTGACAGTACCACTCGTTGCAGTTGATCCTGGGGGGGCAACGAAGAATGGGTTGATCTGGTCACCCATCCCACTACCCGGTCCAAATACCGTTGCCGCAATATTGCCAACATTCTCGCGCTCGAAACTCTCTCGCTCCGAATATACGACATCACCTCGCAACTTAAGCACGTCATTGACCTGGTGATCGACTTTCACCATCAACGAATGCCGCTGCTCATCAGGGATCAAATCGGTGAAACTATCTTGCTCACATACGGCGTTATCCTGACCGCTGACGCCAGTACCGTCGTACGGATGAAAGTAGATCAACGATTGACCAGCGGGCTGAAAGGTCGCCGGTGCGCAGTTGTAGTTTTGAAAGTTTCTGCCGCCGCGCGCACGCTGATCCGGCAGGGTCAGCGGGCGATCTCGGCGCAAAAGTCCGCTTCGATCCGAATAGGAATAGAAAACCGCGGCACCGCCATCGTCCCATCGGTGACCGGCGGACACTGATGCCGTCCACGTATCGTATCCGTCGCCAAATCCTGTCTGTAGCCGTAGCCCTAATCCTTCGTACTCACGACGTGTAATGAAGTTGATAACGCCGGCAACCGCATCGGACCCATAGATGGACGATGCGCCTTCGGCGATTACTTCAACACGCTCAATCGCATTTGGAGGAATAAAGTTCGGATCAGGCAGATTTCGCCTTACGCCCATGAGCGGAAAGCGATGTCCATCGATGAGGGACAAGGTGCTGCTACTATTTGCACCTCCAATGCCATGAATCTGCGGTACTGCAAGCCCTGATGCGTCGAATGTGGCAAATGCGCCCTGCCCTGGACCATTCATTCCCCATATTTGCGGCGAAGCCTGAAGCAATTCCTGGACAGTTTGCACAGCATTGTCGTCAACGGCGTCGGCGCCAATAACGACGACGTTAGATCCTACCGGGTCGGCGCCGCGGATGCTTGAGCCGGTCACGACAATCTCTTCAATAGATTCGCTATTCGCCGCAGCATCAGTGTTATCTTGCGACTGCGCGTTAGACAGCGCCGAGAATGACAGACTCAATGCTAGCGTCAAAAACGTATTGACCCTTAATCTCTTTTCAAAATCTCTACTATTAAACATGTCGCCCCCTTAAAGTTACCGTAGGCGGAAACTACGACCTGATCGGCGCCGTTTCCTGTTTGTTGTTCTGGCGTCGTCGACGCTTTACCGTTAGAAATCGATCAAACTGCATCACTTTCGTTTACGTACAGAATCATTCTCCAATCGCCACTCGGTCCGCGGAATTGAACGAAACCATTAGAATTGCGTCTTCTGTGCCAATATTGCGCGCGTTGTGAACGGTCCCCTCCGGAATAACCACTGTGTCACCAGCGCGCATTTCGTACTCTTTGTCACCAACCCGATGCATGATATGGCCCTGCGCGACATAGAGAATTTCGTCACAGTTTGGATGCCAATGCGGTGGATTTGATTTGCCAGCTGTGACTATCGCTCGGCCAACTGTCATTGTTGTTGAATTGCCAATCGGTCGCGATGCGAACCACTGCAGCTCGCCCCACGTTTGCGGCAAAGTCTCAACTTCACCCGCCTTTAGAATTACCCGCTGCTCTTGGGCAACCGAAGCCGCTGCAGTTTTCGATTTAGGGTACGTCGGGATTGACGTCGTTACACCTGATTGCGGAACGCCGTTCTTCGTGGCCCAGACAATTGCGTTGAGCACCATTCTTCGGACCTGCGGCTGATCCAGGAACCTAAGATTGTGGCCACCCGAAAATGCAAAGGCTCTGCCCCCATCCTTTCGCTCATGCGCCCATGCAACCACACGTTCCGACGCCGGCTCTTCAAATACAGAATCTCGCCCCCGATGTTGAACATGAATGTTTGCATTCAAAAGCGGGATGTAATTAGCATCTTTCGCGAACTCGATTGAAGGATAAAACTCATCTAACAACTCAAAGTCGCTTAGGCCGTTGAGGATTGGGTGCTCCTTGTTGCCAAGGGTTATTGGTGCAGTCTCTGTCGTATAGTCAAGCATTGAGATGCGAACGCCACCCAACCAGCTTGACAACGAGTCATGATTTTTGTCCGCAGGCACTGTAAACGACTGGTGGAGCGCTACTAAGCCGGCTCCGCGATCCATTAGCTTGTTCATCGCCTCCTCAATTGCTGGCTCCTGAAGAGGATTAAAACTGCCAGCTGCATTGCGTTGCAGTCCTCCGTAGAGAACAACGACATCCGCACCGTCAAGTTCTGTAAGATCTGTGGGAAATCCAACTGGATAGATCTTGACATTCGGATTGAGCTTCTGAATATCCGGAGACGCCGCGATAAGACGTCCGATTTTTAACACTGCGTCAGGAAAGTCGTGCTCTGCATCTGGCAATGTCGTTTTCATTCCACCGACAAGTATGATCATCGGTGGCTCGGATGCGATCGAGTTGCTCGACGGTACGGTGGTCAATCCAATTACAAAGGCAAGGCAAATCATCAACCATTTACGGCAGTAGGCTCGCGCCAGGTTCTGGCTGGATAACTCTGCCGAATCTTTACAAATACGCATGACGTCACCCATCATTTGCCTCCTAGCTTCAGCGAAGCGAACTTGTGAACTTGCTCTGTAATTGCGGTTTCCGCAGGCAATCGCTCCATTGAGGTAGCACCGTAGAATCCGTTCACCTCCGGACACTTCGCGAATACAGCTGCTACATCAGTTGGACTCGATATCGGTCCTCCGTGGCACAGTACGATGACATCAGAACGTTCATTTCGAGCTGCGGTAATAATCTTATTAATTTGCACGACAGCGTCATCTAGGTTCATCGCTGTTTTTGCCCCAATCTGACCACCTGTGGTCAAACCCATATGCGCGACAATGACGTCTGCTCCGGCTCGGGTCATCTGAGTCGCTTGCTCTTCGTCAAATACATACGGAGTTGTTAGAAGGCCAGCGGAATGTGCGGCCCCGATCATTTCAATTTCTTTACCGAACCCCATCCCTGTCTCTTCTAGGTTTAGCCTAAATGTGCCGTCAATAAGTCCTACAGTCGGAAAGTTCTGAACGCCAGCAAATCCCATATCCGCAAGCTCTTGCAGAAATCGATCAGTCAGCAGAAATGGATCGGTTCCATTGACGCCAGCAAGTACAGGCGTGTCATCGACGATGGTGAGTACCTCTTTGCCCATTTCGACAACTATTTCGTTCGCATTGCCATATGCAAGTAGACCGCTTAGCGACCCCCTTCCTGCCATTCGGAACCGACCTGAGTTGTAGATGACTAAAAGATCTGCACCGCCTTTTTCGGCGCATTTCGCTGAAATGCCGGTGCCGGCGCCGCTGCCGATAATTGGCTGACCAGCAGCAACTTTTTCTCTAAAACGACTTAGTATTTCATCGCGATTCCAGCGCATGGGACCTCCAGGTGTGGCGTTATAGGCAGCGTTAGTTAGCTGATTGCTTTCTTGAATTCCGAAACAATCGCGGCCGAAAACTCCGGATCGTTTATATGAAATGGGTATCGAATAACTTTGCGTGTAGGACCTTGTACTAGAGCTTTCTCCAGTTCATCGAACAAAGCTCCATCTGCATCTGTGTCGTGAAAGGGATTTCCTGGCTTATCAAGTTCTGATATGCCTCCTTCCGGTATCAACAACGTGAATGGACTGTCCGCATGTGCATTGAATTTGGCCGCAATCCACTTCGCGAATAACCGATTCTCTTCGATCGTCGTACGCATCAACGTGACATTTGAATTGTGGACGTGGAACTTGCGATCTTTGAATTCTTTCGGAACCGTCTCAACAGCTCCGAAATTGACCATATCCAACGCCCCCAACGAGAATACATAGGGAATTTTTTTCTCAAGTATCGCGTCGAATCGGTCCGGCCCAGAAGCGAATACACCACCGACTATTTCGTCGGCCACCTCTGTCGTTGTAATGTCTAGCACGCCGTCCAGCAAATTACTGCCGGCCAGTTCTTCCATCGCACGGCCGCCGACTCCAGTCGCATGAAACACCAACGTGTCGAAACCCTGAGCCTCAAGATCCTCTCTGACCGCTGTAACACATGTCGTCGTTACACCGAACATCGTGATTCCGACCGCTGGAAATTCGTCGCTTTTAGCCACCTCCAACCTCGCCATACCTGCAATCGCACCAGCGGCGTTTCGGTAGATCTGGCTTGACACTCGATTTAGTCCGGCGACATCGACTACGGAGAACATCATCGTTATATCGCTAGTGCCGATATAGCCACTTGTATCGCCGCTCGCGACTGTAGATACCATCAATTTCGGAAAACCAATGGGCAGGCCGCGCATTGCTGTAGCGATCATCGAAGTACCACCGGTCCCACCTAGTCCGATAACGGCAGAACAATTTCCTTCGCCGTGCTCCGCAACCAGGAAACCACGCAAGGCCTGACTCATTGCAATAACAGCTGCGCCACGATCATTGTGGCTAAAGACAGCGTCGGCACCATCCGGATGAAATTTAGCGACTTCGGCTCGATCGATGCCGGCACCCTCGGGTCCTGGTTTCATCGTCCCAACATCGACCAACACCGCAGCGACACCTTCCGACCTGATGGCGTCCGCCAAGAATTCTGCCTCTGCAAACTTCGTGTCTAAAGTTGCGACGACATAAACAGGTTGAATTTCAGCCAACGGTAACCCCCCAATTTCAGTTTTTCTTTTTAGTTGTCAGCCTGATCTATGCACGGATCATGCCAAGGCCATATTTGATCCAAATTCACACAAAGAGCGCCAGTTTGGTACACAATTGACGTGACTTTGTGTAACCCTGTGTGTGCCTTTTGGGTTACAGGTAACAGATCGTAAACAGTTTGGACTCCGTCGGGGACATTCGCACCGTTACCACCCGAAATCAGGCTTCTGCAGCGGAGCCACCGCAGACAAACAAATTCTGCCGAATGCGACTACAAGTCAATAAATGATTGTTCTTACTTAGTTTATTGGCTTTTTCTTCGCCTCGGATGAACACTCCATCAGCTCTTCGCCCAAGTAAAGATGTGCCTGTCC
Organism: Gammaproteobacteria bacterium; assembly: GCA_030426325.1. Classification (GTDB taxonomy): domain Bacteria; phylum Pseudomonadota; class Gammaproteobacteria; order Steroidobacterales; family Woeseiaceae; genus UBA1847. The sequence continues at coordinate 7,841 of JAUHYO010000081.1, forward strand.
TAGCGCAAATCAGGCCAACAACGGAACGACTTTGTAGCAATCACATAAAATCGTCGACCCTCGCTCGGACTTATGCTTGATGTCTAGACAGTGAATGTAAACAGCTATATAACCGCTCCAGCTGACATTGTGACCCAATATAGTGAACCAAATCGGCCTTTTTGTTGAATTTTGGATCATTTTTATAGTGATGACCACCTTGGTGATTAATCAAATTCGCTTTACCCCTTTAAACACCGCTAGATTAACGACATTGCAGATAAACCATCGCCTGTTGTATGGTTCAGGCCGGTTTGACTCTGGTCGCTAGAAATTATGGTTAGCCATACAGACATTGCAAAAGCATTGCGCTTGCGAATAGCCAACGGGACGTTGCCAGTTGGAAGCCGAATTCCGACTGAACGCAGTTTGGCCGAAGAGTTCGGTGCCTCGCGAAATACAGTTCGCAAGGCGATCAAATCATTGCAGCACGATTCATTGATCGCGATGCGGGCAAATTCACGCCCGGTGGTTTCGCGCCCTAACAAGCTCCGCAGGGAGGCCACGCCGTCACCCATTGGATCAATAAACAACGATGGATCCGAGCTAACCGATATGCATACCGGTGATGCATATATCAGCGCCTCAAGTCCGCTAGAGGTCCTTGAGGCGCGCCTTGTCATCGAACCGGAGGCGGTAGCATTGGCGGCACTCCGTGCACGCAATGACAATATTGATGAAATTCAGAATGCATTGGCCGAAAGCATTGCGGCGACGAATCTGGAGGATTTCGAATATTGGGACGGGCAGTTGCATCAGGCCATATTCTACGCGACGCGAAATACGGCGCTGATCGGCTACTATCATACGATCAATAAGATTCGAAGTCAGGTCAGTTGGATTGAATTGAAGAAACAATCTCTAACGCCGGAACGTCGTCGATTATATGACCGTCAACACACCGCGATTGTCGACACGATAGTTAACAGGCACAGTGAAAAGGCGAGAAGTTCGATGCGTGCTCACTTGGAAAGCGTTCGCAAGGCAATGATGCCTTGACAAAGTCAACGACAAAATTGGTTCCTACAAAACAACCCGATTCGCTGAGGTAAAGACGCCGATTTGAGTTCTTCCAGGGAGGGTGGAAATGCAAGTACCTGATTACGATCCGACATTCACAAGCGAACTTGTTGCCCGTTGTGATAACAGGCCAGAAATGTTAGTGCAGATACTACATGGCATTGTCCACAAGTTTTCTTTCGTGCCCAAAGCTGCAATTACGCAACTTGCGAACGAGCTGAATTTATCGCGCGCAGATGTGCACGGTGTGGTCAGCTACTACGATGATTTCCGAACTGAGCGCCCTGGCCGCCACATAGTAAAACTTTGTCAGGCAGAGGCATGCCAAGCGATGGGTAGCCGTGAGCTGACACGACACGCAAAACAGACGCTCGATCTCGACCTTCATGAATCGAATGCTAGTTTCACGCTATTGCCTGTTTTTTGCCTGGGAAATTGCGCATGTTCTCCAGCCATTATGATTGATGGACACACTTACGGTAACGTCAATAAAGAACGATTCGACAAGCTGCTGCGTCAATTCGATTTGGACGACGCTGGGCAGCAAGCCTGATGACCTGCAAACGAATATTCGTACCAAATGAAACGACAGCAGTTTCCGTAGGTGCCAACGAGGTTGCGAGTGCTATCTTGCAAGAGTTGCAAACAATGGACGAGGACATAGCACTCATCCGAAACGGCTCTTGGGGGGCGAGTTGGTTGGAGCCACTGGTCGAGGTTGAGATCGACGGTTCGCGTATAGCCTACAGCAATATTACCCCAGACGATGTCGCTCAATTATTCGAGAACGGATTCATCCATGGGGGCGAGCACCCAAAACGTTTGGGACCAACCAAGGAAATCCCCTTTCTCAACAACCAAGATCGGTGGACGTTTTATCGGGTTGGACTGATTGACCCGTTGTCACTCAATGATTTTCGCGCCACATTTGGTTTCGTGGCACTTGAATCTGTAATCAAGATGGAACCCGCAGCGGTCATTGACACAATTGCCGATTCAGGACTGCGCGGCCGCGGCGGCGCCGGATTTTCAACCGCGATTAAATGGCGAGCAGTCCTCAATGCACAGAGCGACCAGAAGTATATCGCCTGCAACGCCGATGAAGGCGACAGTGGTACTTTTGCTGACCGGATGCTGATGGAAGGAGACCCAATGTGTCTCATAGAGGGAATGGCGATCGCCGGCTTTGCCACTGGCGCCAGCAAAGGCTATGTATACCTGCGCTCTGAGTATCCGCTTACGGAACGAATTTTTTGCACGGCGCTAGACGAAGTTCGTCGCGCTGGCTGGTTAGGACAGAACATCCGGGGGAGCGGATTCGACTTCGACATTGAGTTGCATCGGGGAGCGGGATCGTATGTATGTGGTGAAGAAACCGCAATGCTTGAGAGCCTCGAAGGCAAACGTGGCATTGTACGTAGCAAACCGCCGTTGCCGGTGCATGATGGCTTGTTTGGCAAGCCCACCTGCGTAAACAATGTCATCACTCTCGCCTCTGTCCCTAACATCATTCGGCTAGGAGCCGACAACTACGCAGGCATGGGAGCCAATCGCTCCAAGGGTACCCTCGCGTTTCAACTTGGTGGCAACATTAAACAAGGTGGGCTGGTCGAAAAAGCTTTCGGTATTTCGTTGCACGAACTTATCAATGATTTCGGTGGCGGCACTGCCAGTGGTCAACCAATAAAGGCAGTGCAGGTTGGCGGGCCACTCGGACCGTACATTCCGGGCGATAAACTGGATACACCGCTTGACTACGAAGCGTTTACCGAGGCCGGCGCTATGATTGGCCATGGTGGCATTGTTGTATTTGACCAGCAAACCAACATGGCAAAGTTGGCACGCTTTGCAATGGAATTCTGCTCCATCGAATCCTGCGGCAAATGCACCCCATGCAGAATCGGTTCTACACGAGGCGTAGAACTTATTGATCGCTTGCTCGAAGGTAAAGAGTCGGAAAGCAATCGCCGATTGCTGCGGGAATTGTGCGACACGATGGAGAGCGCATCGCTTTGTGCAATGGGCGGTATGACACCTTACCCGGTGCGTAGCA
>JAUHYO010000082.1 GCA_030426325.1 Gammaproteobacteria bacterium
GTGTGCTTATCATTCTGCTGGGCCTCAACCTGGCACTCGACTGGCAAGCACTTCGATTTCTCGAGATGGCGGGCACATCCGTTTGGAAACGCCTGTCGCCTCTCGCACGCCACGTCCTGCCGATCCGCTCTGCTAGCGCCGCAATCGGCGCGGGCTTTTTGTGGGGCGCCCTGCCTTGCGGACTTGTCTACAGTGCAGTCGCCCTTGCCGCCACCGGCGGAAGTGCGCTATCCGGCGGCATCATCATGTTCGCATTTTGGCTGGGAACCCTGCCGGCGTTACTGCTGGCCGGCGCGTCGGCCACGCGCCTGAATCGCTGGAAATCGCGCCCACAATATCGGCGCATGTCCGGGACAGTCATGATTGCATTTGGCCTGATTGCACTGAGCCTGCCGTTGCTTCATTCCGACGGTGCCGGAAACGGGACGCACCAACATTCGTCCAGAATGGACACGCCGCCACCGCGAGCGGTGCCGCTTGCCCGGGCCGACTCAGTGGCTGTTTAATTCGGCCGTAATCGCGTTGGCAATGCTGTCAGTCTGATCAATGGCCCCCTCCGCCAGCGCCTGACCTGTCGCTGCAATTCGCATCCGTAAAAGTACATTGCGACGCAAATCGTTCCACGAATCCGCTTCGGCAGGCTCTGACAAGACCCGGTCGTCGGGGTGCGCATACTCAGTGCCCAGCTCTTCGAACATGATGGCCGTCGCCCGGTTCAGGGAGCTGGTAACTTGTTGCGTATCGGGACGCAGCATCGGAGTGATACCAATCTGGAGCAGAAAAGGCAGGTAGATGTCATCGACAATCTCGCGATTATTATTTTCGGCAATACGCTGATTGCGCTCCATTTCAGAGAAGTACCGCACAATGCCGTCTCGCAATTCGATATTTTCGATTAGCTGTAGATGACCGCTGCTGACCATCTGGTCGTAAGTCGCGCTTCTCAGTGAAAGGGTTCGCCTGCTGACCAGTATCGCCAGTGACAACTCGATTGCCTCTCGTTCGGAACGGGGGTCGGGTCCCGTCAGCGCGGTGTAGGCGCTCCCGGCAGCCGCGACCTTTTCTTTTTCAAATTCAATTTGAAGATTGATCTCATTCCTGATCTTTTCGACATCACTCGCCAACAGGTTCAGGTAGGTGACTTCAGTTTTCCGATCGTGCAAGTCGCTAATCCAGCCGTCGACCGCCAGCGCAATCAGTACGCCCGCAATCACGAGCAGCAGCTCTGCCATGAAAAAGCCAAGTCGCCGCTGATGCAGGCTGTCGATCAGTCGGCCCAGCAGCGTTAGCCCAGTCTCTTTCCTTGCTATTCGATCGGTCACGTGTCCGTCTCCAATACAGGGGTCCCGATTCGCGAGAGCGTATCAGAAGCCGGCATTCTCAACGCTCGAATCAGGACGTCCGCGGCAGATTAAGGCATTGCAGCACAGCCGGAGGCCCCGGCACGATGGCGCTGTGAATAACGTCTCCGACAGGGAAAGTAGCGACGTTGAATTGCTGACGACAATTATCGCCGGCGGAAACGCGAGGGCGAGGCAGACAGCCACTCAACTCCTGCAAACATTCGGCAACCTCAGGGTGCTGCTTCACGCCAGTGATGCCGAACTCTCCTGCATTGATGGCCTTGGCCCGGCTCGCCTGCAGCGTCTGCGCGCCCTGCCCATCCTGGCACGTCGCTATTTTGAGGAGTCGTTGCCGTGCGGGGAGGCAATTCGAAGCCCGTCAGACACCGAGTCCTTCCTGAAGGCCCGCATGCAGCATCTCGGGCATGAACTCTTTTGCTGCCTCTACCTTGATAACCGCCACCGCGTACTGCGCTTCGACGAGCTTTTCCGCGGCACCATCGACGGCACATCGGTTTACCCGCGGGAGGTCGTAAAAGAGGCGTTGAGCGTCAATGCTGCAGCCGTAATACTCGCTCATAATCATCCGTCCGGGGTCGCCGAACCGAGCCAGGCAGACGAACGCATAACGGTGCGGCTTAAATCTGCGCTGGAACTGGTCGACATCCGGCTTCTCGATCACTTGATCGTCGGAAGCGGCACCGCAACCTCGCTTGCGAGTCGAGGACTATTGTAAAGCCGCAGGGGAAAAAGGCGCTGGGCCTTGAATTGCGCCGGATTCGCTGGTATAAAGTTCCGCTCTCTGCCCGTCTGTCACGGGCAACTTTTAGCAAAATCAGAGACCTACCCATGTCCAAGGTATGCCAAGTGACGGGGAAACGGCCGCAAACGGGCAATAACGTTTCTCACGCACACAATAAAACTCGTCGTCGCTTCCTGCCGAATCTGCAGAGCAAGCGTTTTTGGGTCGAATCCGAAAAGCGCTTTGTTCGTCTGCGCATTTCGCACAAAGGCCTCAGGATCATCGACAAGCACGGTATCGAGAAAGTACTCGTTGACCTTCGTGCTGCCGGTCATCGCGTTTAATCGCCGGAGTAAGAGCCATGCGTGACAAAATCAAACTCGTGTCCAGCGCCGGAACCGGCCACTACTACACAGTGACCAAGAACAAGCGCCTGCATCCGGAAAAGATGGAAACCAAGAAGTACGACCCGACCATCCGGCAACACGTGCTTTATAAAGAAGCGAAGATCAAATAAAAAAAGCCCGGTTTAACCGGGCTTTTTTTGGCGTCACAATGCGCTATGCCGGAGTTACCTGAAGTTGAGACCAGTCGACGAGGCATTGCGCCGCATATCGTCGACACCACCATTCGCAATGTCGTCGTTCGCAATCGTCAGCTGCGATGGCCCGTCTCGCGCGCTGTCGACCGCAATCTTCAGGGCGCCGTCGTCACAGCCGTCGACCGCCGCGCCAAATACCTGCTGATCCGTACCGACGCGGGTGCGGCTATTCTTCATCTCGGCATGTCCGGCAGCGTCTGTATTGTTAATCGTCATACGCCCGCGGGAGTTCATGATCATGTCGACATCGAGTTCGACTCGGGCAAAGTGCTGCGCTTCCGCGATCCGCGTCGATTCGGGTCCCTCCACTGGAGCAGGAACCCGCTCGGCCACAAGCTCTTAAAATCCCTGGGGCCGGAACCCCTGGGCGACGAATTTGACGGTCACTATCTGTGGCAACGCTCGCGTGGCCGCCGCGTCAGCATCAAGCAATTCATTATGAATGCCCGGATCGTTGTCGGCGTCGGCAATATTTACGCCAGCGAGGCGCTCTTTCTGGCTGGCATCAATCCCCGCCGCAGAGCCGGACGCATCAGCCTGCAGCGCTATGAGCGACTATCGGCAGCAATCCGAGACGTACTTGCGAAGGCCATCCGGGCCGGCGGTACAACGCTGCGCGACTTTTACGGCGGTGACGGCGAAGCCGGCTATTTCCAGCAGCAGCTGGAGGTTTACGGTCGCGAGGGGGAGCCGTGCCGGTTTTGCGATGCGCCCATTGCCGCCGTCGTCCAGGGCCAGCGCTCCACGTTCTATTGCAAACACTGCCAGAGCTGAGTTCTGCGAATTTATGCCTTGCGGCAGCGGGCAAGCAGGGCCTCTTTCACCTTCGGTGAAACAAATTCACCGATTTCACCGCCCAGTGATGCCACTTCACGAACAAGGCTGGACGAAATAAACGTGTATTTTTCTGTCGGCGTCAAAAACACCGTCTCGACTTCGTCCGTAAGATGCCGGTTCATGTTCGCCAGCTGAAACTCGTATTCGAAGTCCGATACCGCGCGCAATCCTCGGATGATCACTGCCAGGTCGTGATCCTTCGCAAAGTCGACCGTCAGGCCGGCATAGCCTGTGACTTCGACATTCGGCAAATCATCCAGCGCCTCTTTCGCAAGCTCAACCCGCTCGTTAAACGAAAACATGGGTGCTTTGCTTCCCGGATTCGCGGCGATAGCAACAACCACCCGATCGTAAAGTCTTGCCGCGCGGCGAACCAGGTCTTCATGGCCAAGCGTAATCGGGTCGAACGTGCCTGGATACATGGCTGAAACTGTCATTTTCGGACCTCCCCCTGGGCCTGGACTGCCGCAAGCATGTAGCGGACATTGCCGGCGGTTTTGTTGTGAACAACTGACCAGCTGGCCGGCAGTGTCGGTAGCGACTGGTCTTTGTCGAGCTCAAGGTAGATCTTGGCTTTGCTCGACAGCCAGTCATGTTTGTCCAATAGTCTACACAATTCGTCGTGCAGATCGGCCGCGAACGGTGGATCAAGGAAAACGACATCGTATTTCTGAGTGACCGGCTGCGTCAGGAATTGCTGCGCATCCTCGATTCGGACTTCAAAGCGCTTCGCTTCAAGCGACGCAAGGTTGTTCTTGAGTGTCGCCGCCGCTTTCGCTGAGCGTTCGACGAATGTCGTGCCAGCAGCGCCGCGCGAAAGCGCCTCAATGCCAAGCGCGCCGGTTCCCGCACACAGGTCAAGACAATATGCGCCGTGAATTCCCGGTGTCAGCCAGTTGAACAGGGTTTCCCTTATTCGCGAGGATGTCGGCCGCAGTCCGGGCACATCGGCAATCTGCAAACGGCGACTGCGCCAAATTCCCGCTACAATACGCAGCTGTCCCGCCGGGGACTTTTTCTTGCCTGCCGTTTTTTTGACTGTCATTTTATTTGGCCTCTGGTGAACGTATAGCGATGTTTGGAAAAAAAGAAAAGCCCGACAAACCGGAAGGCTTTATCAAGCGGCTGCGTACACGCCTGAATCGCGGCGATAGCTGGCTAAGCTACGATCTCGCAAACCTGGTGCCAGGAGGCACAATTGACGAGGACGTACTTGAGGAACTCGAGTCACTGCTGGTCATGGCGGATGTCGGCGTCGAAACAACGGGGCTGATCATTGACGATCTCAAGAAGAGCCTCGCGCGCAAAGAGCTTAAAGACCTTGCCGCTTTGCGCGCCGGTATTGAACACGCCGTACTAAAGATCCTGAGACCCGTCGAGCAACCCTTGCTTATTGACAAGCCCGCGGGCCCGTTCGTTATTTTCATGATTGGGGTCAACGGCGCCGGCAAGACCACAACCATCGGCAAGCTCGCTCGACGCTTCAAAGAGCAGGGTCACTCTGTGATGCTGGCAGCCGGTGACACCTTTCGCGCTGCCGCGGTTGAACAATTGCAGGCCTGGGGAGAGCGCAACGATGTTCCGGTGATCGCGCAGCAGTCGGGTGCAGACCCTGCAGCGGTCATTTTTGATGCATGGCAGGCGGCCCGGGCACGCAATATCGACGTCCTGTTGGCCGATACGGCCGGTCGCCTTCAGAGTCAGTCCGGGCTGATGGATGAACTGGCGAAAATGAAACGCGTTGTCTCGCGGCACGACGAGTCGGCACCCCACGAAACCATGCTCGTCCTGGATGCCAGCCAGGGTCAGAACGCATTGGTTCAGGCAGAGAAGTTCAATGAAGCCTTAGGAATCACCGGAATCGTTGTGACAAAGTTGGACGGCAGCGCCAAGGGTGGCATTCTTCTGGCTATTGCGAATCGCCTCAAGGTGCCGGTGCGCTACATTGGTATCGGCGAAGCGGTTGATGATTTGCAGCCATTCAATGCAAAAGAATTTGCGACAGCATTACTGTCGTCCGGTAACGGGAAATCGCCCTAGATGATTCACCTCGATAATGTGACCAAGCGATTTCCGGGAGGCCAGGAAGCAATTTCCGGACTCACGATTTCGGTCGAGCGTGGGGAAATGGTCTTCGTCACGGGTCACTCGGGTGCGGGCAAGAGCACCTTGTTGCGGCTGATCGCACTCATCGACCGGCCGACCAGCGGACAGGTCATTGTTGATAACCAGAACACCCGGCGCGTGAAACGGCGCAAGATTCCGGCTTACCGGCGACAGATCGGCATGGTGTTCCAGGATCACAAGTTATTGTATGACCGCCCGGTTTTCGACAATGTTGCCCTGCCGCTGATCATCGCCGGTGTCAGCCATCGAGACGCCGGACGGCGAGTCCGGGCCGCGCTTGACCAGGTCGGGTTGCTGCACAAGGAAAAGCAAAGCCCTCAAACACTGTCCGCAGGCGAACAACAGCGGGTCGGCATCGCACGCGCGATTGTGACGCGTCCGAAATTGCTGATCGCCGACGAGCCGACCGGAAACCTCGACCCCGACCTGTCGCTGGAGGTCATGCGCATATTTCGACGCTTCAACGAAGTCGGCGTCACATTGCTGATCGCAAGCCACGACATCGCATTGATCGACCGGCTGGGTTGTCGACGCATCGAGCTTGAAGACGGCCGACTCCAGGCGCCACAGGAAGAGGCAGATTTATGGCAGTGACACGCAATGCCGATGCTGTCGCACCGGTCCGGTCCTCGGGTGCTTTCTCAACCTGGCTGACGCGTCATGCGAGTACGTCTTTGGGTGCACTGGGGCGGATCTGTCGGCAACCCTTTGCCAGCCTGATGATTATTCTGGTTATTGCCGTGACGCTGGCCCTGCCCGCTGCAATCAATGTGATCGTCAAAAATGCGCAGTCGGTCAGCGGCAGCTGGGACAACGCGCTCGATTTTTCCGTGTATTTGAAAAAAGACCTGTCGGTCGGTGACGCCGAGAATCTTGCCCGGCTCATTGATCAACGCGCAGACGTCGATTCAGTCACATTGATCACAGCGGACGATGCGCTCGCGGAATTCAAATTGCAGTCGGGTTTTGGTGCGGCCCTGGACCAGCTCAACGACAATCCACTGCCGCATGCGCTCGTCGTGCGTCCGAGCCCCGGAAACACGACAACGTCATTGATCTTGCTGCAGGAAGAGATCGGCAATTTGCCGGAGTCGGACCTGGTCCAGGTCGACACCGAATGGGTGCAACGATTTCACGCCATTCTCGACATAGTGAGACAGGCAATTGCCATCGGCGCTGCCTTGCTTGGCATCGCGATTGTCGTCGTCATTGGCAATACGATTCGCCTCGATATCGAGAATCGCCGTGAGGAAATCGAGGTCACCAAGCTGATCGGTGCCAGCAATGCATTTGTGAGACGGCCATTCCTGTGGACGGGCTTCTGGTATGGGCTGCTGGGCGGTACGTTCGCGCTGCTGCTGGTGCAATACGGCCTTTTTCTGCTGAAAGGTCCTGTCACCCGGCTCGCCGGTCTTTACCAGGGCAACATCACGGTCGCGTCGCTCGATATGGCTGAATCCGCAGGCATTGTCGGCATCGCCTGTTTTCTCGGGCTGTTCGCCTCCTGGGTCACTGCGGCTCGCCACATGTACCGGATCGAGCCTCGTTGATTTAACATAAATCGTGGCTTTTCAAGTCTAAATATCTGTTTTTTATAGCGATATAGCAGACTCCTATTGGGAACCATTCGGATTTGTTAGCACTCTAATAACCTGAGTGCTAAAATTGGCACCCAATCAAGGAGGGAACACATGACAAGCCCGGTTCTTAAATCGAACTACGAACTTGCGCTGGCAGGCCCGGTCGGCAGCCTTGACGGTTACATCCAGGCTGTTGGCGGCATACCCGTTCTAAGCAAAACGGAAGAACAGCGATTAGCGCGCCGACTTCGCGATCACGAAGATCTTGAAGCAGCGCGTGAACTCGTCATGGCGCACTTGCGCTTTGTGATTCATATCGCCAAGGGCTACACCGGCTACGGCTTGCCGCTGAGCGACCTGATTCAGGAAGGTAATGTCGGCTTGATGAAGGCGGTCAAACGATTTGATCCGGACTATGACGTTCGCCTCGTGTCGTTCGCCGTGCACTGGATTCGCGCCGAGATTCACGAGTTTGTACTGAAGAACTGGCGCATCGTAAAGGTTGCCACGACCAAGGCGCAGCGCAAATTGTTCTTCAATCTTCGCAAGAACAAGAAATCTTTGGCCTGGTTGTCGGATGCCGAGACAAAGGCTGTCGCGAAAGACCTGGGCGTGAAAGCGGCCGAAGTCACCGAAATGGAGAAACGCCTGCATTCGCGGGACGCGGTCTTTGACCCGACGCCAGACCTCGATGACGATCGTAATTTCACGCCAGCCGCCTATCTGCCAAGCCCGAACGCCGATCCTGCACTGCAGGTTGAAGCATCGGACTGGAACGACGACGCGTCCGATCGATTGCATGAAGCACTGGAAGTTCTGGACGAGCGCAGTCGAAGGATTCTCGACGTGCGTTGGCTCGCGGAAGACAAGATGACGTTGCACGAGCTCGCTGATGAGTATGGCGTATCCGCCGAACGCATTCGGCAGATCGAGGTCAACGCGATCAAGAAACTCAAGACGGCGATGGCCGCCTAGGTTTTTCAGACCGAACCCGAAAATAGAAATGAAAGGCCGCTCAATGAGCGGCCTTTTTTGTGGTGATCTATTTGAAGACCCGCGTTCTGTACCTGACGAAGCCACCTTTCTCGATGCCCATCGGGTCGTGGTGTGTCCAGTGTACGAGTCCGCCGAGCTCGTTCCATTCATACATGCCCCGCACACGCACGCGGTCACCCATACCCAGCGGCACTCGTTCGGCAAGATCGATATTGTGCGCGATCAACAGCGTCCGGCGATCGCCAATATCCAGGATGAAGCGCTGGTGGCGAGAGCCATCGTTATCGTCCGCCAGCAGGCGCCTCACGAAGCCTGTCACTTCGATCCAGCTACCATCGTCTGACTTTTCGTAGGGTTCGCTCATGTTTTGCCCGTATTCTTGTTTTTCGGGGGCAGGCAGACAGAGTGCCATAAAAAACGCGGCAAACCATCCCTGGTTGCCGCGTCGTGGTTTTACACGCCTGATTTAGCCTGCGGTTACGGGCACCATCGTGATTTCAACACGTCGGTTGATTTGTCGACCGCTCTCGGTGCCATTGTCGGCGATCGGGCGAGCTTCGCCCATTCCCAGCGTAATCAATCGCTGAGGAATGACGCCCCGTCCCTGCAGGTAGGCGGATACCGAATTTGCGCGGCGTTCCGACAAACCCTGATTGTAGCTGTCAGTACCCGTGCTATCGGTGTGACCGGCAACCTCGACAACCGTCTGCTCGTATTCAGCCAGTACCTTGCCGACCGAATTCAGGACGTTGAAGAAAGCCGGGCTCAGGTCCGCGCTGTTGGTCGCGAAGGTCACATTGCCGGGCATATTCAACGTAATGTTGTCGCCATTGCGCACGACACTCACGCCGGTGCCTTCAAGCTCCGCGCGAAGCTCTGCTTCCTGCTTGTCCTGGTAGTGGCCGATCGCGCCACCGGCCAGCGCGCCGATACCCGCACCGATCAGTGCGTGCTGTCGACGTTCCACGGCATCGTCACCGGAAATCAGGCCGGCCACAACACCTGCCGCGGCACCGATCAGGGCACCTTTCGTTGTCGAACTTGTCTTTTCTTCACGCGTATACGCGTCAAGCGTTTTACAACCGCTCACAAAAACCGTCATAACGGTCATTGCGAGAATGAATTTGGACGTTTGGATACTCATGATCTTTCCTTTGGATGCCATGTTTACGTGCATTAAAGCGCTTTGTACCTGAACAGAGACTTAATTGGGACAGAATTGTTCATCGCCTGGCGACATTCGGTCCAGACTGTGGACTGTGTCACAAGCCGGACGCAGAGAGGTAGAATACACCAATGACAGAAACCGACGACTGGCTTGGCCGCTACCGGCAATCCCATGAAAACCTGCGCAACCCCATGGTTTTCTGGGCTGCGGTGCCAATGGTCGTCATTGGGCTCACTGGCGTCCTTTGGGCGCTGCCGGTGCCCGGGGAGTTCCAGCGCATTTCCCCGCTGCTCAACTGGGGCAGCGCATTCCTGATGGTATCGGCGATCTACTATTTCATCATTTCCCTGTCGCTCGCGATCGGACTTTTGCCGTTCCTGCTGGGCCTCGCGGCGATTCAACTGTGGCTCGCCGACTCGGGCCTTCCGGCCATGGGGGTCTCGCTGGCCTTGCTGCTCGCCGGGTTTGTCGGCATCGTGCTGGGCCGCGGTGGCGCGCCATACGCCATCTTCCAGGATGTTCAGTTGATGATGATTGGTCCGGCCTGGTTGCTGTCAGAAATCTACAGACGTTTCGGAATCCCCGTTTAGCAGCTAGAATCGACGCCCGATTCGCACTCGTGCAGGAAGATCAGTGAGCCAGAAACTCGATCCCATGGATATTTATGACGTTCGTTCGATGCTCAGCGAAGACGAGGTCATGGTCAAAGACACTGTCGCCCGTTACGTCGACGACAAGGTGATCCCGTTGATGCAGGAAGCATTCGAGCAACACCAGTTTCCCCGGCACCTGATTCGTGAAGTCGCCGAGCTCGGCCTGCTCGGCAGTTCAATAGACGGCTATGACTGTGCCGGCCTGAACAGCGTCAGCTATGGACTGATTTGCCAGGAGCTCGAACGCGGTGACAGCGGACTCAGGAGCTTTGTTTCGGTTCAGTCAAGCCTGGTGATGTTCCCGATTTATGCCTACGGATCGGAAGAACAAAAGCAACGATGGCTGCCTGCGATGGCGAAGGGCGAGGCGATCGGTTGTTTCGGCCTTACCGAACCGCATGGCGGATCGGATCCGAGCAATATGAAGACTCACGCCCGGCGCGACGGTGATGACTGGATATTGAATGGCGCGAAAATGTGGATCACCAACGCGACGATCGCCGACGCCGCGGTTGTGTGGGCCAAAACAGACGAAGGCATCAAGGGCTTCATCGTGGAAAAAGGGATGCCCGGATTTGACACCCAGGAGATCGAAAACAAGTTTTCCTTGCGGGCTTCCATCACCGGCGCATTGTTCTTTGACAACGTTCGAATCCCGAACGCGAACGTGTTGCCCGGGGTATCGAGCCTGAAAGGACCATTGAGCTGCCTGACCCAGGCGCGTTTTGGCATCACCTGGGGTGTGATTGGCGCCGCACAAGCCTGCCTGAGCGAAGTACTCGCTTACACCCAGGAGCGCGTCCTGTTCGGTAAGCCACTGTCA
>JAUHYO010000083.1 GCA_030426325.1 Gammaproteobacteria bacterium
CTCATGGGCCAGAGAAAAATTTACAGTCTTGCACGATCGCTGTTCTGCGTTGTGTGCCTGTTGCCCACGACAGCCTTTTGTCAGCTTCAGATTTCTGACGAGGCACTCTCACATGCGAGAGAAATCCTGAGGTCGACGCCCCTGATCGACGGGCACAATGACTTGCCCTGGGTAATCCGCGAGGACAAGGCTGGCGATGTCGCGGCCTTCCGCCTGCGGGAAAGGAATGACTTTGATACCGATATCCCGCGCCTGCGGGAGGGTTTGGTTGGCGGCCAGTTCTGGTCTGTCTGGATACCCGGTGAAACACCGACAGCGGAAGCACAACAATTGCAGCTGGAACAGATCGGGGTTGCCCTGGAAATCATAGATAAACATCCGGACACCTTCGCGCTGGCATCAACAGCCGACGATATCGAGAGCATTTTCTCCAGCGGCAAGATTGCATCGTTGCTCGGAATGGAGGGCGGCTACGCGATAAACAACTCGCTGACGGCGTTGCCGATGTATTACGGACTTGGTGTCCGCTATATGACGTTGACGCACAACGTCACATTGGACTGGGCGGATGCTGCGCTGGGTGAGCAAAAGCACGGTGGCCTGACAGCGTTCGGTATTGAAGTGGTTCGTGAGATGAATCGCATCGGCATGATGATTGATGTCGCGCATACATCGCCCGCGACCATGCACCAGGTGCTCGATGAAACGCTAGCACCCGTTATCTGGTCGCATGCTGCCGCCCGGGCACTTGTCGACCATCCGCGCAACGTTCCAGACGATGTTCTCGAACGCCTCGCCGACAACGGTGGCATTGTCATGGTGACATTCATTCCCTCGTTCCTGTCAAAGGACGTTTGGGATATGGAAGAAAAGTTGTGGGCGACGGACGCGTCGCTGGAAACGGTGCGTGAGTTTCGCGATCTGTGGATTGCCTACGATGCCGAGTTTGGCGCAGTGCGCGCGAACATCGCGGACGTCGTACGTCATATCGAGCACATTCGAAATACGGCCGGTATCGATCATGTCGGTATAGGCAGCGATTATTGGGGAATGCTCGACATGCCGCTCGGTCTCGAGGATGTATCGGGATTCCCCAGGTTATTCGCTGTGTTGGTCGAGCGAGGGTGGTCTGATGAGGATCTGAAAAAGCTCGCCGGCCAAAACCTGCTGCGCGTCATGCGTCGAGTCGAGACAGTGTCGACCGAGCTGAAAGCGGATCAAAACGGCAGCGTTCTGGCGGATTAACGCCGCTTCGACTGCCAGGCAGTCCAGAACAATGCCAGTCGTATTCCCTTGTCAAAGTCTCGCTGGTACAACGGGCTCGTGTCATTTGTCGAGCCCTTGTTGACCCACAGCCGCACGGAACCGCGAAATTCCAGCCGATCACTGAGCTTTCGTTTCAGCCCTACCAGCAACTCCGTATTCAGGTAGCCTGAACTTGCATCGAACGCCGGACGATCCGCTGTCGCATACTGAGGTGCGACGCCGAAAAAATAGTTCATATAGTCGTCTGACGCCCAGGTTGAGGACAGCCGCAGTTTCACTTCGTTGCCTTTGCCGAACAGGTCTCGCGCCAGATATTCGACTTCGGGATTAAAAACGACCCCACGGCCCTTGCTATCCAGACCGTCCAATGAGACCGCTGCACGCAACTGCAAGGACAGGTTGAGTTCGCGTGCGTCCTGCTTGCCGCCGCGCAAACGCAACTTGATTTCAGGTCCGGCTTCGACGAGGAAGTCGAGATCGGGCATACCGCTCCGCAGTGCCAGGCTGTCACTGTCTTCGGGGAAGCTTGCGCTGACGCCGAGCGACAACTTAAGCCTGTCAGTGTCGACGATCTGGCCACTGGCGAGTTCGTCAAGGTCTTCGCCAAAGCGCAGAAACTTGCCGCGATAAACCGGGAAGGGTAGTGGCAGAAGCGTCAGGTTCTGGTCCGCCGAGGATGGATAGGCAGGAAAGTATTGCCCGAATGCGACCACCTGGAATTCCCAAAGTGGTTCGTGAGTTTCGACTCCGTCCTGGTCGGGCAGTGCAGGCGATGTACAAAACAGCAGCGCCGTTGCAAGGAAATAGCTAGCGCGGCGCATCGGATACCTCCCGCCCGGATTCGCTCACTGCTGTGGCGATCTCCGTGCAGAGTTGATCAGTCAGAGTTGATGGGTCCAGTCGCCAGCGCCAGTTGTTGTCTGCTGTACCGGGTGTATTGAACCGGGCTTCGGATCCGAGTCCGAGATAATCCTGCATCGGCGCGACAGCAAGCTTGGCGGGTGTTGAGTACGCGGCCCTGACCATGTTCATAGAAATGCGTTCGGGATCGCCTTTGCAAATACGCATTGCCGCCTCCTGATCAGCCCGGATTTGTTCGGCCGACCGCTCGTCGCCCGGACCGCCGCGAAACCAGCCAAGCGATGTGTCGTTATCGTGTGTACCGGTGTAGCAAACGCTGTTTTCCGGCACCGCGGCGAGATCAAAACCGTCGTTCGTCACGCAGAACTGCAGCACAACCATGCCGGGCAGCTGGTGCCGGTCTCGTAGCGCCTCAACTTCCGGTGTAATCAGGCCGAGGTCTTCGGCCACGATTGGCAATGAACCGAAAGCCTGTTTAAGTGCAATAAAGATTGCGTCGCCGGGCCCCGGTTCCCATCGGCCGTCTCGTGCAGTCGTCGCGTCCGCCGGAATCGACCAGTAAGACTCGAAACCGCGAAAGTGATCAATTCGCAGGATATCGGCGGTGCAGGCCGCGGCACGCAGTCGATCGATCCACCATTGGTAACCATCGCTTGCGTGCGCATCCCAGTTGTACAACGGGTTGCCCCACAGTTGTCCATCGTTGCTGAAGTAATCCGGCGGTACACCGCCGACCCGGTCCGGCCTGCCGTCGGCGTCGATGCAAAGGATGTCTCGTTTTGCCCAGGCATCGGAGCTGTCCAGGGCAATGTAAATGGGTATGTCACCGAACAGTTGGACACCGGATGCATGCGCATACTCTCGCAGTCGCTGCCACTGCTCATGAAACAGGAACTGCTGAATTTTGATGCACTGGATTTCGTCACCAGCCTCGCGCTCAAGTTTCAGGAGTGATTCCGTGTCCCTGTGAACAAACTGCGGCGCCCATTGTGGCCAGGGTTTGTTGTCATGGCGGGGTTTCAGGATGCGATACAGGGCATAGTCGTGCAGCCAGCGTGAGTTGTTGATCGCCAGGAACTCTTGAAAGGCTGATCGGAGCTTCCTGCTCGATTTGACCGGGAAGCGGCTGGCCGCTGTCATCAGAAGCGCCGACTTGGCCGGTACCAGGGATGCATAGTCGACATAGTCACCGGGCAATCCGGACAGTGCTTTGATTTCGCGGGACTTCAGGAGCCGTTTCTTGCGCAGGTCCTCGATATCGATCAGCATCTCGTTGCCGGCATATGTCGACAGGGCCTGGTAAGGCGAGTTGCCGTAACCCGTCGGCCCAAGCGGCAGGAACTGCCAAACACTCAGCCGCATTTTTCGCAGGCAGTCGACAAATGCAAAAGCTTCTTTGCCCAGTTCACCGATGCCGAATTGCCCGGGCAACGAGCTTAAGTGCAGTCCGACGCCTGCTCGTCGGGCGGTTGGCGACGCATCGGCGGGTGTTTTTTCTTGCATTTCGCCACCTTAGTGCCGCCCGCTCTATACCGCAAGAAATAACGGATTCGGCTTGCGAACCGGATAAGCGTATGATGTCGCATTGACTCTGGTGCCCGTGGCGCCAATAAGGGAGGGTCAAAAATGCGCAGTGTTCAAATGGCATATCTAGCTGTGATGTTGCTGTTCGTATCGACTGCTGTCGCAGATGACGCGGATAAGGCAAACGCAGCCTTTCAGTCCGGCGATTACGAAACGGCGCTGGCGATCTGGCAGCCCCTGGCTGACAGTGGTCACGCCGACAGCCAGTTTGGTCTGGGACAGTTGTACGGAAACGGCTTTGGTGTATCGATGGACGATGCGCTGGCGATTAAGTGGTATAGCCTTGCGGCCGAGCAGGGGCACGCCAAAGCCCAGTTCAACCTTGCGGTCATGCATCAAAACGGCTGGGGTCTTCCGCAAAGCGATACCGAGGCGATGAAGTTGTACGCACTGGCGGCGGAGCAGGGCGTTACCGCCGCAATGGTTGCGTTGGGTCGCTACTATTCGATGGATTTTCTGGACAGTTTCGATCCCGTGTTGGCGCGCAAGTGGTTGAAAATCGCCTACTTACTGCACGACATCGACGCAGGGCCGAAGCTGGATGCCATCGAAGGCAAGATGTCCACCGATCAACTCGCGGCCAGTGACGCCGAGGTTGCCGCCTGGTCAAGGCAACACGAAAACCTGCTGGCTAGCCAGGACTAAACCGCCTGCGCGTGGAGCGCGTCCTTGCTGATTCTAAGCCTGTCGGCTGCCGGTTCGCCGCAGGCCAGCGCCAGCGCAACATGCAATGCGTCCAGTAAGGCCAATTGCGCGAGCCGTGAACTCATTGGCGTATAAATGCTGGTGTCCTCGATGACCTGGCAGGGGAAAACCAGGCTGGCATCCCGTGCGAGTTCGGAGTCGGGGTTAGTAATTGCGATCACCGTCGCGCCACGCGATGTGGCCAGTCGTGCCGCCGTTGCGAACTCGGGCCATCGACCGGTGTGTGACAACAAGACCATAACGTCGCTGGACTGCGCGATCGCGGCAAATTGCAGGATCATTGGTGTGTCGACGAGCGTCGAGCAGGGAATGCCGAGGCGAAAAAACTTGTGGCAGGCGTCGCGTGCCACGTGGCCCGAAGCGCCGAGTCCGCCAAAGGCAATTTGCCTCGCCTTTGAAAGTATCGCGACCGATTGATCGATGGGCATCGCAGACAGGTTCGCGCGCATGTCGATAAGCGACTGGATTGATGCGTCCATGACTTTCAGGACAGCGTCGGATGAACTGTCGTCCGGACAAACGTCCCGGTGCACGTAGCTGACCGGATGACTCAGGGCCTCGGTTAGTCGAATGCCCAGTTCGCGAAACCCGGACAAGCCGACTCGCCGGCAAAAACGCAATACCGTGGGCTCGCTTGTTCCGCATTCCCTTGCGACCAGGGCCAGTGTTGCACCCGCCGCCTCTTTCGGGTGATCGAGCACCCACTGGGCGACACGCCCTTCCGACGGGCTCAACTGCGGCAAGACCTGACGAACTTGATTGAGCATGTAGTAAAATTACATCATTATCGATGCAAATACTAGAAATAGTGCCTAAATACTGTCTAGATGTAGTAAACTTTCAAAAATTTCCCAGGATATCCCTTCATGGCCCAACTGGTACCTGTTGAACCCTTCGACCTGATTATTTTCGGTGGCACCGGCGATCTCGCCATGCGCAAATTGCTGCCGGCGCTCTACCACCGTGACTGCGACGGGCAGATCACCGACGACAGCCGGATTATTGCGGCCAGCCGCGGCGCGATGACTCGAAAAAAATACCTGGCGGACGTCGAAGCATCGTTGCGCAGCAATCTTTCCGATGATCGATTCGATGAAACGAACTGGAAGAAATTCAAGGCGCGTATTTTTTATGCGCAAGCCGACGCGTTTGAGCACCAAAAGTGGGGTGATCTCAAGAATCTCCTGAAAGGCCAGGAAGACAAAGTCCGTGTTGCGTATCTCGCGACCGCTCCGGGTCTGTTTGGCCCAATCGCGGACGGCATGCAATCGAATGGACTTGTCACCAGCAGCAGCCGGATCGTGCTCGAGAAACCGGTCGGCCGGGATCTGGAGTCGGCCCGCGAAATAAACGATGCGGTTGGCCGAAGTTTTGCCGAAAACCAGATTTATCGAATCGATCACTACCTGGGTAAAGAGACCGTGCAAAACCTGCTTGCACTCAGGTTTGCCAATTCGTTATTTGAACCGCTTTGGCGACGAAGTGCCATCGATCATGTGCAGTTCACCGTTGCAGAGGATCTCGGCGTTGGAAGCCGCGTCGACTTTTACAACGGGGTCGGCGCAATACGAGACATGGTGCAGAATCACCTGCTGCAACTGGTGTGTCTGTTTGCGATGGAGCCACCTTCAAGCCTCGACCAAAACGCCGTTCGTGATGAAAAGATCAAGGTATTGCGGGCTCTGAAACCGGTTTCGGTCGACGACGCACGTGCCAACACCGTGCGCGGTCAATACACGGAGGGGACAATCAAGGGCAAGACTGTGCCCGGCTTTCTCGACGAACTGAAGGGTGAGGAAAGTTCCAGCGAAACCTTCGTCGCGCTGAAAGTCGAAATTGAAAACTGGCGCTGGTCCGGCGTGCCATTCTACTTGCGGACCGGCAAACGATTAAAGGCAAAGCACTCAGAAATCGTAGTGCAGTTCCAGGATGTTCCGCATTCGATTTTTCCCGAGCAACAATACAACGTGACGCCCAACCTGCTGCGAATCAAGTTGCAACCCGATGAAGGCGTGCGCCTGTCGGTAATGGCGAAGGAGCCTGGGCCAGGCGGTTTTAACCTGCGGCCGGTTTCGCTGGACCTGAGTTTTGCCGAGACCTTCGGCATTGGCTATCCGGATGCCTATGAGCGCTTGTTGATGGAAGTTTTACGCGGGAATCCTGCCTTGTTCATGCGTCGAGATGAAGTCGAAGCTGCATGGCAGTGGATCGACGGCATTATCGACAGCTGGCAGGCTTCCAGGCAGAAAGTTGAGTCCTACGCTGCGGGGACCTGGGGTCCAACGGGCTCGTCCATGTTGCTGGATCGCGACGGGCGCAGTTGGCATCAGGACGACTAGCATGTTGACAGAAAAAAACTTCGAATCTCGAGAAGAAGCGTCGGCTGTCGCGGCGGACGACATCGCGGCCCGTCTGACTGCCAGTCTCGAGCGCGACGGGCAGGCGACGATCGTGCTCAGCGGGGGCACGACGCCTGCGCGGTGTTTTGAAATCCTGTCGCGACAAGCGCTTGCCTGGAATCGTGTACAGCTGGTCATGTCGGATGAACGATGGGTGCCGAGCAGTCACGATGACAGCAATGAAAAACTGCTGCGTGAGAAACTGCGACAGAACGCGGCTCGCGATGCCAGCATATTATCGGTCTATGACAGCGATCTGACAGTCGATGAGCGCTGTGATTCGCTGCAAAAACAACTGCCGACCCATAATTTTGCCTGCTCATTGCTGGGCATGGGGGCAGATGGACATTTTGCATCGCTATTCCCGGATGCGGGCAACTTGCCAGCCGGTCTTGATCGCGAGTCGACGCAATTCTATATGCCGGTGAGAACGGCCGCGAGCCCGCACCCGAGAGTCAGCATGACACTCGCCGCTCTGTTGCGCAGCGACGCGATAATGCTGCTGTTCTATGGCGAACAAAAACGCGCAATTTTTGAACGTGCCAAATCCGGCGATATGTCGTTGCCTGTCTCATCGCTGCTGGAACAAGACGACGTTCCGGTAACGTGCTACTGGGCACCCTGAAAACCTGAGAGGCGTAGATCATGAACCCAGTTATCGAAGAAGTTACCCGGCGTATCGAGGAGCGGAGCAAGAAAACGCGTAGCGCCTACCTGGCACGGATCGAAGCGGCGGAGCAGGAAGGGCCAGCGCGCGGCGCCTTGTCGTGTAGCAATCTTGCGCACGGTTTCGCCGCGTGTGGCAGCGATACCAAGGCAAAATTGTCCGGAACCGTCGTGCCGAATATCGCGATCGTCTCGGCGTACAACGATATGTTGAGTGCGCACCAGCCATTTGAGTCGTACCCGGCACGCATACGAAAAGCCGCTGAACAACTGGGGGCTGTCGCGCAGTTCGCCGGCGGTGTGCCCGCGATGTGCGACGGTGTTACGCAGGGTCAGGATGGCATGGATCTTTCGCTGTTCAGCCGTGATGTCATCGCCTTGTCGACGGCAGTTGCCTTGTCACACAACATGTTCGACGGCGTGTTATGCCTCGGGATCTGCGACAAGATCGTGCCCGGCCTGCTCATCGGTGCGTTGTCATTCGGACACTTGCCGGTCGTCTTCGTGCCTGCGGGTCCGATGGTTTCCGGTCTCAGCAACAAGGAGAAGGCGCGAGTTCGGGAAGAGTACGCCAGCGGCAAGATTGGCCGTGCCGAGCTCCTGGAGGCAGAGTCCGCCGCTTACCATGCTGCGGGGACGTGCACGTTCTACGGCACGGCCAATACCAATCAGATGATGATGGAATTTATCGGACTGCAATTGCCAGGCGGCTCATTCGTCAACCCGGGCACCGAGTTGCGCGACTGCCTCACCGATGAAGCGGTAGCAACTGTCCTTCGCGGCACCGACCTGGGCAATTCCTACATGCCGCTCGCACACATCGTTGATGAGAAAGCGATCGTCAACGGCATTGCAGGACTGCTGGCAACAGGCGGATCCACGAATCATACGATTCATATTGTCGCGATTGCCGCGGCAGCCGGAATTCAGGTTGACTGGAAGGATTTTTCGGATCTGTCGTCGGCAATACCATTGCTCGCACGTGTCTACCCGAACGGTTCAGCAGACGTCAATCACTTCCATGCAGCGGGCGGTCTTGGCTTTGTGATGAGAGAAATGCTGGACAATGGTTTGCTCTACGATGATGTAAACACGATACTCGGCCACGGGTTGAACAACTTCTGCAGGGAGCCTGCTATCGAGAACGGTCGGCTGCATTGGCGAAATACGCAAACGCAATCACTGGATGAAGAAATCGTGCGCCCGGTTGATCGTCCTTTTGACAGTGAAGGCGGGCTGCAACTGGTTGCTGGAAACCTGGGCAGGGCAATCGTCAAGGTTTCGGCGGTCGATCCTCAGTACCATTCGATCACGGCGCCAGCGAAGGTATTCCAGTCACAAGCAGCATTCGTGGAGGCGTTTAACAACGACAAGCTTGAGCAGGATTTTGTCGCGGTACTTTCGTGCCAGGGTCCACGGGCAAACGGAATGCCGGAATTGCACAAGCTGACACCCTATCTCGGTGTATTGCAGAATCGAGGATTCAAGGTAGCCCTGGTTACCGACGGTCGTATGTCCGGTGCATCGGGCAAGGTCCTGGCGGCTATCCAGGTTACGCCGGAAGCGCGTGCCGGCGGGCTTATCGCCAAAATTCGAGACGGCGACCTGGTGACCGTGAATGCGCATGACGGTGTAATGTCGGTGCAGGCAGATGATGACATCGACAGTCGCGAAGCCGTCATCCACGAGGCGCCGCAGGCCGGAATGGGACGTGAGTTGTTCGGGGCGTTTCGAGAACGAGCCGGGAGTGCCGAGTCCGGCGCCAGCCTTTTCGACGGAGCCTGATTTGGACAGGACCTTATTGATCGGAGACATCGGAGGCACGAATGCACGGTTTGCGCTAGCCACCGAGGCCGGCTTTTCAAGCCCGGTAACATTGTGTTGTGCAGACTTCGAGTCTGCGGACGACGCTATTCGACATTATCTGCGTGAAGTGTCGGCCGATTCCCCGGAGGTAATTTGCCTCGCAGCCGCGGGGCCGGTTGTTGGCAATCAGGTACGTATTACGAACAATCACTGGACTCTGAATGCCGGTCGAATCAGCGAGGACTTCGGCATCGAGAAAGTCCGGCTGATGAATGACTTTGGGGCAGCGGCACACTCAATATTGCAGCTCAGTGAGGATGACTATCGAGTCATTGGATTGCCCGATGCGAAGCCTCTGTCCGATGACCGGTTCGATTTTGCGATCGTTGGACCGGGAACAGGGTTTGGTGCCGCCGGATTGGTACGACGTGGGCTGACGACAATACCGATTGTCGGCGAAGGCGGGCATGTTGGATTTGCACCGCGAACCCAGGTGCAGGTGGAGATGCTGAACGCATTGCGCGGCAGGTTCGATCGCGTCTATATTGACCGCCTGGTATCCGGCCCGGGCATTGAGAACATTTACTGGGCCCTGACGCAAATCCATGGCGAGGAAAGCACACAAGGTTCTGCCCGGGACATATTCAGCCGCAGCGCTGACGGCAGCGACCCGCGAGCCACGGAAAGTATCGCCATGTTTTTCGACTTGCTGGGCCAGGTTGCCGGCGATTTCGCGCTGTCGATCGGTGCGGTTGACGGTGTTTATATCGCAGGCGGCATTGCCAAGCGCTATCCGGATCAACTAATGAAAAGCGGGTTCCGGAGCGCGTTTGAGGACAAGGGCAGGCATCGGGCTTATATGGAGAATATTCCAACCTTGTTGATTACGCACGATGAGCCCGGACTTCTTGGTGCCTCCTATTGCGCGTTGTCGCTTTCCAGTTCCTGAACCAGTTCTTCGTAAAGCGAAATCGTCTTTCTGACCGTGTCCTCATTGCGAAAGTCGCGGCCAATGCGTTCGCGCGCTGCTTGCCCCATGCGCTGCCGCAATGCCGGATCGCGATACAGGCGTTCGATCTTCTCCGCGATCGCCGCTGCATTCTTCGGTGGAACCTTGAATCCCGAAACACCATCGACAATCAGCTCCGGGCTTCCCCCGGAATCGGTCACAACCGGTGGCACACGATACGCCATCGCTTCAATAACCGATCGAGGCAGTCCTTCGCGTTTCGTTGACGGCAGGCAGAATACGTCGCAGGCAGCACTAATCGCCGGAGCGTCAGTTCGGAAGCCGCTGCGATGAATGCGGCTTCTGACGGGACTTTTTTCAATCCGGCGGGTCAGTTTTGGTGCGTCCATACGGCCCACCAACAGTAAATGCACAGGAACATCGGCGGGCATTAGCTCGATGGCATCAATCAGGTAGTCGACACCCTTTCGTGGCCGATAATTGGCAGTGCAGCCAACGACAAAAGCATCCTTCGGAATAGCGAACTGCTCAAGATCAGCCGGCTCCTGGTCATACCATTCGAGCATATGGCCTTTGTGAATCGTCACTGGCCGCGTTGCCGGCAT
>JAUHYO010000084.1 GCA_030426325.1 Gammaproteobacteria bacterium
GTACGACCGTCGGCCGAAACAATCACGCCCGAGTCGAGAAACAGGTCGGATACGTCGACAGCCGCATCCAGTACACCGCCGGGGTTGTTGCGAAGGTCAAGGACGACGCCTTCGAGCATGCCGCCGTAGGCTTCCTGCAACTCATCAACGGCCCGGCTGAGTTCCTGGGCCGTGCCATCGCTGAACTGGTTGACCCGCACGTAGCCGTAGGACGGGCTCAGGAATTCCTTGTGAACGCTGGCAACCTTGATGACCTGGCGACGCATTTCGTGATCGATGACGACATCGTCGCGCAGCACGGACAAGGTCACCTTCGTGCCCGGAGTGCCACGCAGTTCGCTCATTGTTTCCTGCAGTCGGCGAGCGTCGATGGCCCGTCCGTCGACAGCGACCAGCTGGTCGCCACTTCGAATACCGGCGCGTGCGGCCGGCGAACCGGCAATGGGTGAAATGACCCGGATCGTATCGTCGATCTCGGCCACCTCGATGCCAACGCCGGTGTAGCTGCCGGTGGTGCTGCTGCGAATCTCGCGGTATTCACTGGCGTCGAGGAATTCGGAATGCGCATCGAGGTCGCGAACCATACCGCGAATGGCGCTCTCCAGGAGCTCGGCATCGTCAATCGGCTCAACGTAATCGCGCTTGACGCGCTCAAGCACTTCGGCGAACAACTGCGCCTGTTCCCAGGCCAGCTGTTCTTTATTCAGGCGTTTATCCGCTTGCAGGAGACCGCCACCGACGGACAGGCTGACGCCCATGACCACACCGATGACGACAACAAGAATAGCTCGAATTTTCAGTGACATATAATGTTCCCGGCGCCCCGGCCTTTGGCTCTTGTGGCACAAGGCCTGACATTATCACAGAAATTCAGCCCCCGGGACGGCGCGTGATCCACAGGCGGGGGTTGATCGGTTTGGTGCCCTGCCGCAGTTCGAAATACACGCTCGACTGCTGCTGCCCGCCGCTGTCTCCGACCGTCGCGATAACGTCACCGGGTGCGACCCAGTCGCCGGCGTTTTTGAGAATCGTTTCGTTGTAACCGTACAGCGTCATATAGCCTTCGCCATGGTCGACGATGACCAGCAGTCCCATACCGGCCAGCCAGTCCGCGAAGGCGATGCGGCCGTGGTAGACGGCGCGCACCTCCCGCCCGCGCGGCGCCGCCAGGACGACGCCATTCCATTTGATCTTGTCGCTGACACGCGGCTGCCCGAATTCATGCAACAGGGTGCCGGCCACCGGCCAGGTCAGCTTGCCCTTGTGCTTGCTGAAGGGTTCTTCCGAGCTGATCGGGTAATCGGACAGAATGCTGGTCAGCTCGGCGATCAAGCGGGTGAGGTCGGTTTCCTGGGCGGCCAGGCGTTCGACCTCTTTTCCTTCCGCCGCAATCTTGTCGCGCAGGCTGGCGAGCAATCGCTGTCGCTCTTCCTGCGAGGCATTGAGCTGCCCGAGCTCCGCGTAACGGCGCTTCGCCAGGTCCTCGAGCCGCGCACCTTCCGCAGCGATCTGGCTCTGCAACTCATCGAGCTTTCGAATTTCTTCCATCACCGCCGTGATGTTGCCGGCGCGGTAGTCGTTCAGGTAGCGGTAGTAGGCCATCAGCCGGCCCAGTGTCGCCGGGTCGCGCTGATTCAGCAGCAGCTTGATCTTCTCCTGGCTGCCGCTCATGTAGGCCGCCCGCACCTGGTCGGCCAGTTCGCTGGACTCGGTATCGAGGTGCGCCTCGCGCTCGGCGAGCTCTTTATCGAGCGCCTTTTTGCGGTTCTCGGTGAATTCCTGCTCCCGCGCGATCTCCTTGATCCGGAGGCGCTGCTCCGATATCGCCACCTCGATATCCTGCAGCTCGCCGGTCAGTCGGTCACGCTCGGCCGCCGCCCGGTCCATGCTCTTTTTGAGGTCGGAAATGCGCTCGCGCACCTCCTCGAGCTCGCGCTCCTTGACCTTGGCCAGCTCGCCATGCCCGTCCTGGGCCAGGGCGGCGGTGGCAGCCAGCATCAACACTATCGGGACCCATCGCATACTCATGGGCGCAGAGTGTAGAGCCTTCGCCGGGGTATTTCCTACGGGTTTTACAGGTATAATGCCGCGATCAATCATACGGTTAAGCGGAATCCTCCGCGCCTGAGCAAATAATGGACAAACTAGTGCAATTTACCGGCGACCATACGTTGCTGGTACTGGCTTTAATGATCAGCTTTTTCGTGCTCATCTTCAGTGAGCTTCGACGCAAGGCCAGCGGCCTCGTGAACGTCGAGGCCATCGAAGCGGTCAAACTGATCAACAACGATGCGGTCGTCATCGACCTGCGCAGCGCCGATGCCTTTTCGAGGGGTCATATTGTCAGCGCGAAGAATATTCCGTCTGACGAACTTGAGGCAAAAATGACGAGCCTCGAAGGCATGAAATCCAAGCCCATCGTCGCGGTTTGCGACGCGGGCATCACGTCGACCAAGGCGGTCAACACGCTTCGAGCCGCAGGGTTTGATAGTGTTTACGGCCTCAAAGGCGGCCTCAACGGCTGGAGTCAGGCCGGACTGCCGCTGGTCACCGGTAAAAAGACCAAGGCAAAGAAATCGAAAAAAAGCTGAAAGTCACCCTCTACGGCAACACGACCTGCGCCTATTGCGGCGCCGCCCGCATGTTGCTGAAGAAAAAATCGATCGCTTACGATGACCTGGTCATCAGCGGCAACGCCGAGCTCAAAGACGAAATGGAGCGACGCAGCGGCAGTCACCGGGTACCGCAAATCTTTATCGGTGATCATCACGTCGGTGGCTTTGATGAACTCTACGCTCTCGATACGAGTGGAGAGCTGGATAAACTGCTCGCCGGGTAGTCCGGCGAAATTAACGACAGGACTGGAATAGAAATGGCAGACGAACAAACCGCTGAGAAACGCTTGGCAATAAGCAAGATTTACCTGAAGGATTTTTCCTTCGAATCACCGCAAACGCCGGACGTGTTTCGCCGCGGTGACTGGAAACCGACGACGGACCTGAACCTTCGCAGCAGCCATACGGAAGTTGAAGACGGGCATCATGAAGTGCTCTTGACGATTACCGTTGAGGCCAAGGCAGAAGACAAGACCATCTTTCTCGTGGAGCTGCAGCAGGCAGGGCTTTTCGAAGTTGTGGGTTACAGTGGCGAAGAACTGGGCGCCATCGTCGGCAGTTTTTGCCCCAATATCCTGTTTCCCTACGCGCGTGAGACCATTGCCTCCCTGATTCAGAAAGGCGGTTTTCCCGAGTTCGTATTGCAGCCGATTAATTTCGACGCGCTGTACGTTCAGTCACAGCAGCAAAAGGCCGCGGCACAGGCCGGCGCGGCGGAGAAACACTAATAGATAACAAGGCGCCCAAAGCCATTGCCGTCATCGGCGCCGGTTCCTGGGGAACGGCGCTGGCACTGCAGTTTGCCCGCTCCGGGTGCGACGTCCGGCTTGGCGGCGTCCGCGAGCTGGACCTGCTCGATGAAATGGCCGTCAAGGGTGAGAATTCCCGTTATCTTCCGGGCATTGCTTTCCCGCCCAATTTGAAAGCCTCGTCGGACCTGGCTGCTTGCCTCGATGGTGTGCGTGACATCCTGATGGTGGTGCCGAGTCACGGTCTTCGCGAAACACTGACCGCGATCAAACCGTACCTGCGGCCGGACTCGCGTATCGTCTGGGCAACCAAGGGTTTTGAACTGCACTCCGGGAAGTTGCCACACCAGGTTGTCGCCGAAGAGCTAGGCGATGATCGCCCGGTCGCCGTCCTCAGCGGGCCGACTTTCGCCAAAGAAGTCGCTGAAGGCCTTCCGACTGCGATGACCGTTGCGTCCACTGACGAAGACTTTGCCGAAGCACTTGCAGCCGCCTTGTCGGATGACAATTTTCGGGTGTACACGTCGGACGATATCGCCGGCGTAGAAGTGGGCGGTGCGGTCAAGAACGTTCTCGCTATCGGCGCCGGCATGAGCGACGGCCTGGGCTTCGGCGCGAACGCCCGCGTGGCGTTGATCACCCGCGGCCTGGTTGAGCTCACCCGTCTCGGCGTGGCGCTGGGTGCACAGCAAAAAACCATGATGGGCCTCGCCGGCATGGGCGATCTTGTCCTGACCTGCACCGACAACCTGTCACGCAATCGGCGCATGGGCCTGGCACTCGCCAGCGGCAAGACCGTCGCAGAAGCGCAGGAGGAAATTCAGCAGGTCGTCGAGGGCGTACTCGCCGCCGAGGCGGTCAAGGAAGTCGCTGAAAACTTGAAGATTGAAATGCCGATCTGTCACCAGGTTTATCGCATATTGTACGAAGGCGCATCGCCCCGTGAGGCGGTTGGTGCGTTGATGGGACGCAAACTCAAGCCCGAGGACGAACACCGCGCCTAGATGTAGCGGCTTTCTGGCAACTCTAAGTGTCGCCCCATTCCTGCCATTCTATAGCAGCTGCAGCCGATCGGAACCGCCGGTCGCAACAACCGCCAATACCAGTATCCGCGCTGATCGCGCGATGCCAGAACACCGATGATATTTATCGCGCCGTGGATTTCGCGCGCGAGCGAAGCCTGCTGCCAGGGCGGCGCCTTGCTGGGTCATCTCGATGACGCAACCCTGGCCCGCGGGCTGGTGACCACCGCCGGTGTTGTGTCACACACCGGGGTCGTCAGCAAGTTCCGCTATCTTAGTCGCTGCCCTCAAAGCCGAGTTGCCGCCAGGCCTCGTACACGACAACCGCAGCCGAATTCGACAGGTTCAGGCTGCGACTGTTGTGTTTCATTGGCAAGCGCAGGCGCTGCTCCGGCGGCAAGGCATCCAGTACCGCCTGCGGCAACCCCCGCGTTTCGGGACCAAACAGCAGTGCATCGCCAGCCTGGTAGGCGGGGTTGTCGTGTCGCGCCCGCCCCCGGGTGCTGAAAGCAAACAGGCGCGGATGATTCAGCGCGAGCAGGCAGGTATCCAGCGATGCATGTGTTGTCACCGTCGCAAACTCCCGGTAATCCAGTCCGGCACGCTTCAGCCGGGGCTCATCAAGCTCAAACCCGAGCGGCTCGACGAGGTGCAGGGCCACACCGGTATTCGCGCACAGGCGAATAATATTGCCGGTGTTCGGGGGTATTTCAGGCTCGTAAAGAATAAGGCTAAACATTGAAAACTCTGTAAAATGCCGCACCCATGGCGACCGAAGCACTGACGACGACTTTTTGCGGCATCCGCATGGCATCGCCGATTGTCCTGCTGTCGGGTTGCGTGGGCTTCGGCGAAGAATACACGCGCGTTCACGGATACTCGAATTCGGATGTGGGCGCCGTTGTATTAAAGGGCACAACGGGCGATGCCCGTCTTGGCAATCCGCCGCACCGCGTGTTCGAAACGGCTGACGGCATGCTGAACGCGATCGGACTGCAAAACCCTGGCGTCGACAAAGTTGTTGACGAGATTTTGCCCGGCCTCGATTTTTCCGAAACGCGATTCTTCGCCAATGTGTCGGGTTCGACCATCGAAGAATACGAGCGCGTGACGCGCCGCTTTGACGATTCCGACATCGATGCGATAGAGATCAATATTTCCTGCCCGAACGTCAAAGAGGGTGGTGTGCAGTTTGGCAATGACCCGGCGATGTCGGCACGCGTTGTCGCCGCTTGCCGGGCCCAGACTTCAAAGCCGATAATCACAAAACTTTCGCCGAACCAGACCGACATCGAAGAAAATGCGCGGCTGTGCATTGAAGCGGGCACCGATGGTTTTGCCGTCATCAATACCCTCATGGGGATGGCGATCGACCCGGCGACCCGTCGTCCGGTGATCGGCAATGTTCGCGGCGGTCTCTCGGGGCCGGCGATCAAACCCATTGCACTGTTGAAGGTTCACCAGGTCTACGGCGTTGCCAGGGCACACAATGTACCGATAATCGGTCAGGGCGGTATCACGACGGCGAGCGATGCGATCGAGTTTATGATCGCGGGTGCGGCGGCAGTCGGTGTAGGCACTGCGCTGTTTTACGATCCGCTGGTGTGCAAGAAAATTAACGCCGGCATCGAGTCCTACCTCAAACAACACAAGCTGAAGTCGGTCGATGATCTCGTCGGCACGCTGGAGCTTTAGTTCGAAACGTCAGTCGAGGTGTAGGGCCTTCATTTTGCGCGTAAGCGTATTGCGCCCCCAACCGAGCAGCTTTGCGGCTTCCTGCCGGTGACCGTTGGTTTTCGACATCGCGGTTTCAATCAGCGTTTTTTCAAACTCGGGCATCGCCTGGTCAAGTAGCGGTTCCTTGCTGTTGCTAATCTGGCGCTCCGCCCAGGCCGCCAGCATCCGCGTCCATTCCTTGCTCGCTCGTCTGGGTGAATCGCCTCCGCCGAGATCTTCAGGAATATCCTGTACCGAGATCACGCCACCCGGTGCGGTCACTGTCAGGCGACGGCTGGCATTAACAAGCTGACGCACGTTGCCGGGCCAGTTGAAACCCTGCAGTGCATCAAGCGCCTCGGAATCAATGGCCTTGACCGGTGTTCCCAGCTCTTCGGCGGCTTCGGCAAGATAGTGGCCGAGCAGCAGCGGAATGTCCTCGCGGCGCTGCCGAAGCGGCGGTGTGTTGATACGAATCACGTTCAGGCGATGGTAGAGGTCTTCTCGAAAGCGAGACTCTTTTACCGCTCGCGCGAGATCCTGGTTGGTCGCGGCGATAACGCGAACGTTGACCTTGATCGGTGTCTGCCCACCGACGCGGTAGAACTCGCTCTCGGCAAGGACGCGTAAGAGGCGGGTCTGCAGTGCGGGAGACATATCGCCGATTTCATCAAGAAACAGCGTGCCGCCGTCGGCCTGCTCAAAACGGCCAATGCGCCGGGAGTCAGCGCCGGTGAACGCGCCCTTTTCGTGACCGAAAAGCTCGGACTCCAGGAGCTCGGCGGCGATCGCTGAGGTATTGAGTGCAACAAAAGTCTTGTCGGCTCTCGGACTGTGATCGTGCAGGGCGCGCGCGACCAGCTCTTTTCCTGTTCCGGATTCGCCGGTAATGAGCACTGTCATGCTGGAGCCGGCGAGCCTGCCGATGGAGCGAAAGACTTCCTGCATCGCCGGGGCCTGTCCGATCATCGACGCGATGCTGCCGTTGGTCGCCGCGGCGGAATCGTCACCTAAACCGCTCGAACGAGCAGCCTTCTGCACCAGCTCGACGGCCTCGTCGATATCAAAGGGTTTTGGCAGATATTCGAAAGCGCCGCCCTTGTACGCGGCGACTGCGTTTTCCAGGTCCGAATGCGCGGTCATGACGATGATCGGTAATTCGGGCCGGCTTGAACGCAGGCGATCGAGTAGGGCAAGGCCGCTCATACCGGGCATCCGCACATCGGTAATCAGGACATCCGGCGCATCTTCGCCGACGGCCGAGTCAATCGCTTCGAGCAAGTGCTCGGCACGCTCGAAACTGCGGGACTTCATTCCGGCCTGGTTGAGTGCTTTCTCAAGTACCCAGCGCACGGACTGGTCGTCATCAACCACCCAGACGTATAGAGGTCTGCTAGACATGGCCATCCACCGTCACCTGTTGCAAGGGAATCCGGACCAGGAACACGGTGCGTCCCGGCCGGCTTTCAAATTCTATGAGGCCTCCGTGTCGACTGATCAACTCCTGTGCCGCGGGCAAGCCGAGCCCGGTTCCCTCCGACCGGGTTGTGACCAGGGGATAGAAAATCGAGTCCTGCATGTCCGCCGGTATTCCGGGGCCATCATCTTCGATTTCGATCGATGCGACGACGCGGTGGCGGTAGTTGCCAATCGTGTAATTGGTTACGGCCCGGGTACGCAGCGTCAATGCGCCCTGTCCGTCAAGTGCTGCAATTGCATTGCGAACGAGATTGAGGATGGCCTGGACCATCTGGTCCTTATCGAGATCGATTTCCGGCAGGCCGGGATCGTAATCGCGGCAGATTTTGATTTGTCGTTGTTCCTCGACCTCAATCAAACGAACGACATACTCGAGGAGCTCATGCACGTTGACGGGTTGTTTGTTCGGGGGACCGCCGGGTCCGAGCAGGGTATCGACCAGCGCTGCGAGGCGATCCGTTTCGCTGATGACAACGTCGGTGTATTCCTTGAGTTCGGCATCGCTGAGCTGGCGTTCAAGCAATTGCGCCGCACCCCGAATGCCGCCGAGCGGGTTTTTAATTTCATGCGCCAGCTGACGAATCATCTGGCGCCCCGCACCGTGCTGAATCAGCAGCGCATTTTCGCGGCTGATTTGTGAGCGTCGCGTCACGTCGGTCACCTCAACGAGCAAGCGTGCGTCGTCAGCCTCAATCGGCGAAACGCGACAGTCGACGATTCGGTCTTCGCGGTTGACTTCGGTTGGCGACAATCGAATTTCGTTCGCGTAATGATCCCCGCTGTTGACGACGCGCGTCAGGATATCGCGTAGCTCGGGTTCATCGTCAACCAGTCGAAGCAGTGACTGGCCGCGCGCGCGTTGCTGACTGATGCCGAGAATGTTTTCGGCCGCCGGGTTCAGCGCAATGATTAACAGGTGCTCATCGAGGAGAATGACGCCAGCGCTTAAGGCATCCAGAATGTAGACAGCGTTTTGCTTAAGGGTTCCGTCGTTACCGGAGCCGGACGGTTTGGGTTTGACCGACTTCGTGCCTAGAGCACCGAGTTCTGCTGGACGTAAAACCGGTTCGGCAGACTGCGAATCATCAACTTCCCGGTCTCGTCGATTACTTCCGCCTGAATGTTGTGCACTCCGCGGTGCACTTCCTCGATCTGGAAGCTCGAACCCTGGACTGTCCTCGGCGTCCCGTCGAAATACACGCGCACCTGGTGACCCTCCTGCAGAGAAGGTGTCAGCGCCAGTGTCACATTGAGTATGCCCCCTATGTTCCACAGGGTTTCTTCCGGAGCAGGGCTCGATATTTCGAGACTTTCGTAGCGGAACGCAGGCTCCGCAGCCGCACTGGCATTGTCGGCGTTGGCGCGCGCAGCGGGACGCGCTGCTGTTTGAGGCCGGCGATTGCTGTTGGATTCAAGCTCAACCATTTCGGCGCCGGGTTGTGGGCGATCCGAGTAATGGACAACGCCGTTTTCATCCGTCCACTTGTAGGCCTCGGCCAGCGCGCCAGCGGCGCCCAGGAGTCCCAGTAGAATGAAAATCGGTCGTGTTTCCATACGGTGAGCATAGCAGCGAAGCCGGTGTTTTGGGTAGAAACCGGGCGGCAAAATGCCGCCCGGTTCACAGTTTTAACCTCTAGAGGCTGTAATACATGGCGAATTCGACCGGGTGGGTCGCCATTCGCAGGCGAGTGACGTCATTGGACTTCAGGTCGATATACGCATCGATCAGGTCGTCGCTGAAAACGCCGCCGGCCTTCAGGAAGTCACGGTCTGTATCGAGAGCTTCCAGCGCTTCGCCGAGTGAGAAAGCCACGAGGTTCAGCTCTTTCTCTTCTTCAGGCGGCAGATCGTACAGGTCCTTGTCCATGGCATCGCCCGGATGAATCTTGTTCTGAATGCCATCGAGGCCCGCCATCATCAAAGCGGAGAACGCGAGATACGGGTTGGCGGTTGAGTCGGGGAAGCGCACTTCGACGCGACGGCCTTTCGGGTTCGCGATGTACGGAATGCGGATCGATGCTGAACGATTGCGTGCCGAATAAGCCAGAATCGTCGGTGCTTCAAAGCCGGGGACCAGCCGCTTGTAGCTGTTGGTCGATGGATTGGCAAATGCGTTAATCGCTTTGGCGTGCTTGATGACACCACCAATGTAGTAAAGCGCTGTCTCAGAAAGACCGCCGTAGCCATCGCCGGCGAACAGGTTCTTGCCGCCTTTGAACAATGACTGGTGAACGTGCATGCCGTTACCGTTGTCGCCAACCAGGGGTTTCGGCATGAATGTGGCGGTTTTGCCAAAGGCGTGTGCGACGTTGTGGACCGCGTACTTCATGATCTGGACTTCGTCGGCCTTGCGCTTCAACGTGTTGAACTTGGTGCCGATTTCGCACTGGCCCGCGGTACCAACTTCGTGGTGATGAACTTCGGTTGTCACGCCGAGCTGTTCGATGGCAAGACACATCGCCGATCGCAGGTCGTGCAGTGAATCAACCGGCGGTACCGGGAAGTAGCCGCCCTTGACGCCAGGCCGGTGACCGATATTGCCATCTTCGTAATTGGCTTCAGAGCTCCAGGCACCTTCTTCGGAGTCGATGGTGTAGGACGCGCACTGCATTTCGTTGGTCCATTTCACGCTATCGAAGACAAAGAACTCGTTTTCGGGGCCAAAGTAGGCAGCGTCGGCAACACCGGTCGACTGCAGGTAGGCTTGCGCGCGGGCTGCAAGTGAGCGCGGGCACCGATCGTAGCCCTGCATGGTTGCCGGTTCGACGACGTCGCACCGAATGTTCAGCGTGGTTTCATCGGTAAAAATATCGACGACGGCGGTCGTCGGGTCCGGCATCAGGATCATGTCCGATTCGTTGATACCCTTCCATCCGGAGATCGAAGAACCATCGAACATTTTGCCGTCTTCAAACAGGTCGTCGTCAATCGTGTGAGCAGGGACTGTGACATGCTGTTCTTTGCCGATCGTATCGGTGAAACGAAAATCGACGAATTTGACCTCTGCATCCTTGATGAGAGCGATAACCTCTGCGGGCTTCATGAATCTTTCCTCCGGTTGTGTGCGCAAAATGAAATGGACCGATTGGGGTCCGTTGGTGGGAGAGTTGCAGGAAGTGTGCCAAGATGGTGCTTGCTACAAGTGTTTGTTTTTTAATGATTTATCGCGCTCCGCCGTGGCTTTTGCGCACCAATATGGTGCGGACCGCCTACAGCCTGCACTATAATAGTGCAAACCAGTGGCGCTTGCAGCTTTTTGATTCAGGCGTTT
>JAUHYO010000085.1 GCA_030426325.1 Gammaproteobacteria bacterium
TACACCGCAGTAGCACGTGATCCGCTACCCGGCGATGCTGAATTTGGACTCATCGTTCTGGACGACTTTCTGGCAGTCGAGTAACCATTACTCCAATCCCCGCGCAGCAATGCGCACCCCCGATGATCCCCGCCTCGTGCGGGGATTTTTTTGCGTCGTGGTAGGAGCGACTACGATGAGCCTGCTATGCTAGCGTCAGTGCAAATAGCCGGAGACACTTGGTTCGCAAGGCTATTGTTGCCAACGAATGAGGACGCCATGTTTCGCAAACACGAAATGATACCCAGCAGGCATATGGGCCGCGATGTTCATGTCTGGCGCTATGGCAGCTTCGGACCACCGTTGATCGCGTTTCCAAGTGCATCGGGTATGGCGCACGAATGGGAAAACCACGGTATGGTCGACGCGTTGTCGGACTGGCTGGAGCAAGGCCGACTCAAGCTCTACACCGTCGAAAGCAATGTATCAGCGGTATGGACGCGCAAAGAAGTCCCGCCGCAGCAACGTATCAAGCAGCATTTACCTTACGAACGCTGGGTAATGGACGAGCTGGTCCCGTTCATTCGCCGCGACTGTCAGGTTGAAGACATTCCCATTGCCTTGGCCGGTACCAGCCTGGGTGCACTTTATGCTGCTAACTTTGCACTCAAATTCCCCAAAGTATTTCAGTACGCGCTTTGCATGAGCGGTCGTTACGACGCAACCTGGATGACCGACGGATTCGTCAATGAAGACGTCTACTTCAACAGCCCGATTTCCTACGTACCGGGCATCCAGGGCGAGTACCTTGAGCAGATCCGTAAACACACACACCTTTCACTGGTCTGCGGTCAGGGCCAGTGGGAAGACGGCAATATTGAAGATACCCAACACCTTGCCAACCTGCTCAAGGAAAAAGGTATCAGCCATCAGCTCGACCTTTGGGGACGAGATGTTTCACATCAATGGCCCTGGTGGGCACGACAGGCGCGCCATCATTTGAGCGGATACATTCACGCCAAAGGCTGATCGGAAATGCAAACCAAAGGGCACGCAATGGCTGCCGAGATGATTTGCGCGGCCAGAGATCATTTCGACCCAAACTCGTTGCTAGAATGGGCTTTAACTTGAGGCCATCGCCACAGGGCAGTCTGTAAGTAACTCGGAGGTAACATGCTGGTTTTCATAGGCGCGGTTGTCATCGTGCTCGTTGTGTCTTTCCTGTGCTCTATTTTCGAATCTGTCCTGCTGTCGCTGACGCGACCACAGGTTGAAGTTCTGTCGAAAAAACACCGATCTGCCGGAAATTTGCTCGCAAGTTTCAAAGACAATATGGACATGCCTATTGCGGCAATCCTGATTCTGAACACTGCTGCGCATACCATTGGTGCCGCAGTTGCCGGTGCCAGCTACTCCAGCGCATTTCAAGCTGAAACGCTGTGGCTGTTTTCAATCTTGTTCACGATCGCCGTGCTCTTGTTTACCGAGATCATCCCAAAGACACTCGGGGTTTCGCACGCTACGGCCTTGGCGCCCACCGTGGCACATGGCATTCACTTCCTGACCGTCATGCTTCGCCCGTTGGTCTTGCTGAGCGAACGCATATCGCGGTCGCTGCGCGGCGATGCGGAGGTACGAGTGACGTCGGCTGAAGAGATACGCCTGCTTGCATTGCTGGGCCGCAATGAAGGTGCCATCGGAAATCGAACAGCAGGCATGATCGTTGGCGCCGCACAGCTGCGGCATCTGCGAGCCTACGATGTCATGCTCCCACGCGATGAGGTTCGTTTTCTTTCCGGAACGATGAATCGCAACGAAGCCCTTGCCCTGTTGCGTGAGTCCGGACACAGTCGGTTTCCTTATTCGCCGACTGGCGATCTGGATGGCGTAACCGGCGTAGTGCTCGCGAAAGATTTGCTTTACTGGCTGTTATCCCACGAGGACACGCACGTCGACTGGGAGGCCATCCGCCACGATACGCTGGTGGTGCCAGACAGCTCCCCGCTCCTAACGCTGTTGCGCACATTCCAGGACACCCGCCGGCATCTCGCAGTTGTCGTCGACGAGTACGGCAGTGTTGAGGGCATAGCAACACTTGAAGATGTGCTGGAAGAAATTGTCGGCGATATCCAGGACGAAAGCGATCAACCGACATCCGATATCGTCGTCCGCAAGGACGGTACAATGTTGGTCGGTGCGAGCGTCGACCTTCGAAGACTGTCGGCGACGCTTGGATTTTCGTGGGAGCCTGATATCGAAGTCGCGACCATCGGCGGGCTGATTATGGAAAAGTTTGAGCGCATTCCGACCGTTGGCGATTCCATTGACTGGCACGGCCACAAGATTACCGTCCTGGAGGCAGACCGACAGCGTGTTCAATTGCTTGCCATCACACAACCGAAGAAAGTGCGGTAGCCAAACCCAGGAGCCGGAACCAATCCAGGTACGTCGGTGTTTGACATGACGTAGGCGTTCCTGAAGAATGGGGCCGCGCGAAAGCTGGGGGACAACGCTTGACAACAGTCACAGGGCAAGACCAGTACCTGGGTGCCGAGTTCGTCAGTGCCGCCAGTGCCGAAGTAAAGAAATCCGACGCAGTCAATCACCCCTATCTTAGCGCTATGCGCAGCGGCGATTTTCCAAATGTCCAAATGGCATTTCAGGACTTCGCGTTCCAGTACGGTTTGTACAGCGCACACTTCGTGCACTACATCTCGGCCGTTGTCGACAATCTTGACAATGCCGAGCACCGGAAAATTTTGCTGGCCAATCTCGCCGAAGAACAAGGCCAGACACACGACATTGACTTGCCCCCGGACATTCTGGCCAGTGTTGTTGGCGAACCCCACCCCGCCTTGTATCGCCGGTTCCAAGCTGCATTGGGACTCGACAACAGGTCGCGCAAGGCAACGCCTGAATGTCCCGGCCGCCTGTGGAGCCGGCAGTTCCTCGCACTGTGCCAAACCAATGCCTGTGTCGGCGTGGGTGCGATCGGCATTGGGACCGAGTTGATCGTCGCCCGCATTTATGAGCAGATTCTTGAAGGCCTAAAATCACACAGCGACCTCACAATGTCTCAGCGCGTCTTTTTTGACTTGCACAGCGTGTGTGACGATGAGCATGCGGCACAAATGAATCTGATTACTGAGGATTTAGCACAAGACCCAATAGCGTGTGAGCAGATCCAGTTCGGCATTCAATCCGCCACCAAACTGCGATCTTCTTTTTGGGACACGATGTTGCAGCGCGCCAGAAGCTTTCCTGCCTCAAAGTCGCACGCCGGTGAAAGGAAGCCAGCCGTTGGACACCAAGAAAGTCTATAACGAAAACGCCGGGAAATGGCTGCGCTTCGCGCCCGACTCGCTTTCAGATTTTACGGCGCGCCCTTTCGTCTTCGATGCATGCGGTGATCTGAATGGTCGCGCGGTTCTGGACATCGGATGTGGCGAAGGCTACTGCGCACGTGAACTGAAGCGCCGTGGCGCTGGGGACTATCTCGGCATTGATCTGTCGACAGAAATGATTTCCGCAGCAAAATCGCAGGAAGCGAATGATCGGTTCGGCATTGAATACCGTGCCTGTAATGTGATGGAGTTTGTTCCGGACCGCCAGTTCGATCTTTGCGTAGCAGTTTTCCTTTTTAACTACCTGGGCACCGAGGAGATGCAGCAAGTCTTTTCAATGGTCCGCAACGCACTGCATCCGAATGGCGAATTTATATTCAGTGTTCCCCACCCACTCTTTCCCTTTGTGCGCCCGGAGCAGGCAGCGCCTTTCTATTTTGCTTCTAACGGTAAGAATTACTTTGATGCCGTCAATCAGGAACTTGAGGGTGAAATCTGGAAGCGAAGTGGCGAACCCCTGCACGTGCAGTGCGTGCACAAGACCTTCGGGGACTATTTTGACGCTCTTCGTAGCGCTGGCTTCACCGGCATGCCTGAAGTCCAAGAACTCACTGTCACACCTGAGTTGGCAACTATTGACGAAGCTTTCTTTTCACCTTTATTGAACATACCTCTGCACGTGTTGTTCAAAGTCGGAAAGTGAAAGCCGGCGCACAGTCGATCCAAAGCAGTTCAGCGCCAGCAGGCGACTCGCTAATCGCGCGTCTTCTGCAATACAAAAATGCCGGCCCGGCACGCGATGCCGTAGTAACGCCGGCATCGGTACTGTCATTTTCCGAGCTCTATCAACGTGTACTGGCGGAATCAGTCCGATTTAACGAGGCGGGCGTAACAAGCGAATCCGTCGTCGGCATCGAGTGCTCAGACGATCTGCAGCACTTCCTGTATTGCCTCGCTCTGATTCACATCGGTGCAACATCATTCTCCATTCCGACCCATGATTCCGAGGATGTACGTGAAACCCTGATCGGGCAATGTCAGGCCACACATGTCGCCAATGCGAGTGGGGTGAAGGCGACGACACTTCGCGGCAGCTCGAACATGCCGCCTGCCACTGAGGCTCGGCTCATGTTCTCGACGTCCGGCACGACGGGCGAACCCAAGCTGGTCGCCCATCACGACAGTGATCTTGTTGCCCAGGCCCATCGGCATATCGAATCGCAAAACGAGCGATTTGCCTGCCTGGCGTCAATCGAGCACAACTTTGCGAAGCGTCACCGCCTATACTGCCTCGCCGCCGGTGCGACGAACATATTCATCGATCCGCATCCGGAACTGCTGGTTGGCCAGTGCCACAATCAGAAGGTCAATGTACTCCATGTATCCGCGTTCCAGGCACAGGAACTGTTGGCGATCCCCGACGTTGGCTCACTATCCGGTATTCGATTGAAGCTTGGTGGCTCACACGTTCCCTTGAAGCTTCGTCAGCAACTCCGGTCGCAGATTACCAACACTCTGCAAGCCGGCTACGGCACGACAGAAACCGGCGCAATTTCGTTTACCGAACCTGGGGACACCCTGGCCGGGGAAAGCGTAGGACGAGCGCTGCCCGGCATCGACGTACGCGTTGTCGCGGCCGATAGAACGCCACTCGAGGTCGGGGAACGTGGGGAACTGGCCATTCGCTGCGACGGCATGTTTCGGGGCTACCTCGGAAACTCGAAGCTGACGGCAACCCGGCTTGACGGGGGCTGGTTCTATACCGGCGATATCGGCTACCTGGACCGCGAACAACGAATTCACCTGTGCGGCCGTTCCGACGACATGTTCACGTTCAACAGCATGAACATTTATCCGCAGGACATCGAATCCAGGATTTGCGAATTCCCGGGCGTCACAGAGGCGCTCGTACTGCCACAAGCATCGAAAGTGCACGGCAATATTCCGGTCGCGTTCGTCGTGTTCGACAAGGACGTGACACCGGACCTATCTGCATTGAAAGAATTTGTATCGAGCCAGGTCGGGGCTCGCAGTCCGCGCCAGTTCACCTGCGTTGATGAGCTTCCGAGAAATGCGACAGGCAAAATTTCCCGGCGCGACGCACTGGCGCTTCCGGGGAAAAGCGAGCAAGTACGACGCCTCATGATTGACGCATTGCGTTCTCATACGACGAAAGGATTGAAACCCTCCACGCTTACCGCTTTCATAAAAGGCGACACCGACATCGTGCTGGCCGGTACCGGTCTCGATTCCTATGCACGTATGGAAATGCTGGTCGCTCTGGAGGTGGAATACGGTGTCGTCATCACGCCCGAAGAGTTTAGCGGGTTCAAGACGTTCGGTGACATCAGCGCTCGAGTGCTGTCATCGCCCACCGCGGAATCGGTCCGACGATCAACCGAATTCCCGGCAATCGATAACGACAACCTGAGCGATGAAGAATCGCATGCGCTGCGTTTTTTCCGAAGAGTATTTTCTTATTGCCCGACAGTGGCGCAGCTGAATAAAGCTCTCGGAACATTGGAACACCGGCTCACACCGCTGGAGTTCACCTATTTGCATGAGCGGCACCTGAACAAGCAGCTGATACCTAATGGCGCGGCCCGTCACTTTCATGAGGCAGTTACCACGTGGTTTCAAAAAGTTGACCAATTGATGCGCGGTGGCAATAGACAGGAACCCGAGCCTTTTGTCCGTCACCGGATCGCACCGTCGGTTTTGCATTTCGTCGGGCCAGGCGAAGCCGCCGACAAGAAGCTGTTGATTTGTTTTGCGCCGAAAGCCGGTCGTCAGCTGACGGTCCCCAACGCCGTGCTGATGCAGCACACCGACGCGCGACGTTACGATGTTCTCGTGATCGCCGATTCGGCAAGGGAGAGCTATCGTCTCGGCATTCCCCTGCTCGGCCGGAATATCGACGAAGTCATCCAGTGGCTGGGAAAACTGGATCTCGTCCACCGCTACAGTGCCATTCGAACCATCGGCTGCAGCGCCGGTGCTTTTCTTGCGGTGATTGCGGGCTACCGTCTATCTGCCGAACTGGCGGTCAGCATTGCCGGTCGATTTCACGCTGAGCGATACCCGCACAGAATCCTTGGCCGGCTGCTTGCCACCTGGCGAACGGTCCGACGATCGAACTGCGCTCGCGTACTAATGTGCTACCCCGTCGACAAAGGCAAATCGCGCGACCGAACTTACGCCCGCATTATTGGAAAGCTTACGGGCGGGAGCCTGGTTGGCCTGGAAATCACCGACGATGTTGCCGGACATCATTTTCTGCAGCGCCTCGCAGAGCGCGGCGAGTTGGCTCAGTACATGGACCAAACAGTATTTGCAAAGCCCACGGACGAAATCATGACTGCCGATCGGGCCAATGTGGTCTTCAGCCTACCGATCGGCCGGTTTCGGCACTTGAATCGATGATTCCCTATGCTGACGATGAATCCTGCGTTGGCGTTCCGCCCCCCGGTCGTGCTGCTCCCACATGGCAGAAGCGCATACGCAGTGTCGCGACGTCAGTGGTATACCCTGGCGCCCGTTAACCGCAGTGGCAGTTGGCTTGCGCACTTCTAAGAAAGCATCAAGAAAGTCGATTCTCCAAAACGCAAAAAGCCCCGTCGAAACGAGGCTTTCTGGTCGGCTGCACTGAACAGCCAAATCTTGGTAGCGGGGGCAGGATTTGAACCTGCGACCTTCGGGTTATGAGCCCGACGAGCTGCCAGACTGCTCCACCCCGCAACGGCGAACGGCATAGTACGCAGCCTGTTCCGTCATTACAAGGGGGTTAGCCCAAAATTCGAATACACAGCGCCAGCAATGAACCCGGAACGATCCCGAGCGCCAAAACGGCCAGGGAATTGAGACTGAGGACCACACGGGTGTCAGTACCGGCCTGCAGCACGGCCTTATCTTCCGCCTCTTCGAAGTACATGTACCAGATGACCCTGAGGTAGTAGTAGGCGCCAACGACGGATGCCAGGACCATCAGGACGGCCAGGCCGGTGTATCCGGCATCGACAACGGCACTGATGGCGTTCAGCTTGCCGAAAAAGCCAACGAAGGGCGGCACTCCGGCCATGCTGAACATCAGGAACATCATCATCATTGCAAACCACGGGCTGCGCGCGTTCAGGCCCTTGAAATCCGCCAGGTTCTCGGCATCGTAGCCGCGCCGGCTCAAGAGGATAATCATGCCGAAGGCACCGGATGCGGCGACGAGGTACGTCAGCGTATAAAACAGGGCTGCGGCATTGCCCTGCTCCGTTCCGCAAAACAGTGCCAGCAGGATGAAGCCAACATGTGCAATCGTCGAATAACCCAGCATGCGTTTGATATTGGACTGAGCGATGGCGACAAAGTTACCGACCAGCAACGACAGCACGGCGACAACCATGATCATCGCGGCCCAGG
Source organism: Gammaproteobacteria bacterium (assembly GCA_030426325.1). GTDB lineage: Bacteria > Pseudomonadota > Gammaproteobacteria > Steroidobacterales > Woeseiaceae > UBA1847. The sequence goes on from JAUHYO010000085.1 coordinate 7,734, forward strand.
TCTCGTGCAGCCCGCCCAGGCCATCCACCAGGATCCGCAGGAACAAGGCCAGTGCAGCCAGTTTTGGCGCCGTAGCAAGGTACAGTGTCACTGGCGTACGCGCACCCTGGTATACATCGGGCAGCCACATGTGAAACGGCACCGCGCCAAACTTGAAAGCGATACCTACGATGAGGAACGCCAGTCCGAACCACAATGGCAGGTTGTTCAGCGACGGGTCCGACGTGATTGCGGCCGCGATTTCGTGAAACTGCAGGCTGCCGGTAACGCCGTAAATCCACGAAATACCGTAGAGCAGGCAACCGGACGCAATAGCGCCGAGGATGAAATACTTCATCGCCGCTTCGGTTGAATCGACATTATTGCGATCAATCGCGACCAGTGCGTACAGCGACAATGACAAGGTCTCGAGCCCCAGGTACATCGTCAGCAGGCTGTTCGCCGACATCATGATCATCATGCCGAGCAAACCGATCAATCCAAGCAGGTAGAACTCGCCGCGATGAATTTCGTTCGCGCGCAGGTAATCGCGTGAATACAGGAACGTAATGCCAACAAAAATAACGGCGGCTACTTTCAGAATCTGCGACAACGGGTCGCTGACATAACTACCACTGAATATGACGCTACTGGTCGTTGGCGCCGTCCAGTTCAGCACGACCAGCATCGCCACAAGCGACAACATGCTGATCCAGAAAGTCCGCACCCGGTTTTCGTCGTCAATAAACAAGTCGGCGATCAGGACTACGCAGATCAGGCCGAGCAACGCGATTTCAGGGGCCGCTACGAGGTAGTCCATCCAATCCATAATATGACCCGTCACAGCTTGGTCCGCCCTACTTGTTCAATCAGTTGTTCGATAGTCACATTCATCATGTCCACCAGCGGCGCAGGCCACAGGCCAACCAGCAGCACGCTGACGGCAAGAATCGCCAGCACAAGAAATTCACGGCCGTTCAGGTCTTTCAGGGCAGACACTTTGTCATTGGCAACTTCGCCGTAGATAACGCGCTTAACCATCCAGAGCGTATAGGCGGCACCCAGAATCAGTGTGGTCGCTGCCAGGAATGCATACCAGAAATTCGCTTTGAAGCTCGCGATAATGACCATGAATTCGCCGACGAAGCCAGAGGTGCCCGGCAAGCCGGCATTGGCCATAGAAAATAACACCATGAAAGCCGCGAACGTCGGCATCGTATTGGCAACGCCACCGTAGTCGGCGATCTCGCGGCTATGGACACGGTCGTAGAGCACCCCGACGCAGAGGAACATGGCACCGGAGATCAATCCGTGTGAAATCATCTGCACCATGCCACCGGTAACGCCAAGACCCGCACCGGAGGTTCCGTCAAAGGACCAAAGAATAAACAGTCCCAGCGTAACGAAGCCCATGTGAGCGATTGATGAATAGGCAATCAGCTTCTTCATGTCTTTTTGCATCAATGCGACGAAGCCTATGTAGACAACCGCGATCAATGACAAGGCGATCATCATGCCGGCAAAGTACTGGCTACCATCCGGGACTATCGGTAAAGACAGGCGGATGAATCCGTAGCCACCCATCTTCAACATGATTGCCGCCAGGATGACGGAGCCGCCCGTTGGTGCTTCCACGTGTGCATCCGGCAACCAGGTGTGCACTGGCCACATCGGCACCTTGACGGCAAACGCCAACAGGAATGCAATGAAAATAAACTTTTGCGCCGTCAGGGTCAGCGGTGCATGCATGAACCCGAACAGGTCGAAATTGCCGGTTTTCCCATACAGGTAGATAAAGGCGACCAGCATCAGCACCGATCCGAGGAACGTGTACAGGAAGAATTTCAAAGTCGCGTAGATGCGTCGCTTGCCGCCCCAGACACCGATGATCAGGAACATCGGAATCAGCATCGCTTCCCAGAACACGTAAAACAGCAGCGCATCCAGTGCCGAGAAGACACCGACCATTAGTCCTTCGAGAATCAGGAATGCCGCGAAATACTGGGCAGGCCGGTTCCGGATCGTATTCCAGCCGGCAATCACAACCAGCGGCGTTATAAACGTTGTCAGCAGGGTCAATGGCGCCGAAATACCATCAACGCCCAGCGAATAGAAAACGCCAAGAGATCCAATCCACGGCGTCTTCTCGACAAACTGCATGCCGGTCGCCGCATTGTCGAAGCCCACATACAGCGCGATGCTGATCAGGAAGGTGACGAGGGTTACTGCCAGCGCCGCAATACGCATCAAACCTGCGCGCGGTGATGCAGCATCATTGTCATCACCAATAAAGACCAGCGCCGCGCCACCGACGATCGGCAGCCAGATCAGAATACTCAATAAGTGTTGCGAAAATTCCATACTCGTCCCTGGGCTACCGCAGCCAGATCAGCCACGCCAGCAAGGCGGTGAGGCCGATGATCATCGCAAATGCGTAGGTGTACAGATAACCGGTCTGGATGTGGCGCATGACACCGGCCAGTCGCCGAACCGAATTGGCGGTACCGTTCACCAGCAGGCCATCAATCAGAAGCTCGTCGCCCTTCTTCCACAACAGCTGACCGAGCTTGCGACCACCCCCGGCGAAGCCTTTGATCCAGAGATCATCGAAGTAGTACTTGCGATCCAGCAGATCGTAGAGGCCTGACAGCTTGTTCTTAATCGTTTCGGGTATATCGGGTCGTTTCAGGTACAGGAACCAGGCGGCCAACACACCCAATGCCGCAAGGTAGAAGACCGGTGACGCGTAGATGTGCATCACGAGCGCGGCCGGACCGTGCCAGAACGTACCATCCAGTCGGGTCAGAACATCGTGAACGGACTGGACCTGGATTGCGTCACCGAAGAAACCACCAAACAGAACCGCGTCAGCCGTGAGCCAGCCGATGATGGCCGATGGAATGGCCAGTAGGACCAGCGGCGCCGTGACGACACGTGGCGTCTCGTGCAAATGCGATTTCGTTTCGGCATCCATCCGTTCTTCGCCGTGGAACACCAGGAAAAACATGCGGAACGAGTACAAAGCCGTAATGAACACGCCCAGCAGTACGCTGAGGTACGCAAACCAGTAAAGCA